>DASSIU010000185.1:0-3087 GCA_035691585.1 Sphingomicrobium sp.
CGAGCCGCTTACGCCGGAGAATTACGGCGGCCGCTACATTTATTACGGCATTCGCGAGTTCGGCATGGCCGCCGCGATGAACGGAATGGCGCTGCACGGCGGAGTGATCCCTTACGGTGGTACCTTCCTGGTTTTCACCGACTATGCGCGGCCGGCGATCCGGCTCTCGGCCCTGCAGCGGGCGCGGGTCATTTATGTCATGACCCATGATTCGATCGGGCTGGGCGAGGACGGTCCCACGCACCAGCCGATCGAACATCTGCAATCGCTTCGGGCAATGCCCCAGCTCGACGTCTATCGTCCCGCCGACGCGGTCGAGACTGCCGAATGCTGGGCCCTAGCGCTGCAGGCCGAGAAGCCGAGCATCCTTGCGCTGACCCGGCAGAACCTCATTCCGCTCCGCACCGTCGAGGTTCAGGAGAATCTCTGTGCGCTTGGAGCCTACCGCCTGAAATCATCTGAAAACAGCCGCAAAGTGATCATTCTTGCGACCGGATCAGAGGTCGAGATCGCGATCGCCGCAGCGGCGCAGCTTGAAGGGCAGGGGATCGGCACCGACGTGGTGTCCATGCCCTGCACCGAGCGTTTCGACGCGCAACCGCTCGAGTACCGAGAGGAAATCCTGCCCGACGTGAGCAACCGCGAGATCCTGCGGGTGTCGATCGAGGCCGGCACCACCTTCGGCTGGGAGCGCTACACGGGCCTGCACGGCCTCCGCATCGGCATCGACCGCTTCGGCGTCTCGGCTCCGGCAAGCGATGCTTACGACTACTTCGGCCTGACGCCTGACAAGATCGTCGTCCGAATCACCGACTTCATGAAGACAAGAGGAATCCAATGACCAAAGTCGCCATCAACGGATTTGGCCGCATCGGCCGCCTGGTCGCCCGAGCGATCCTGGAGCGGCCCGATTGCGGGCTCGATCTCGTCAGCGTCAACGACCTCGCCGACGCCAAGGCCAACGCCTGGCTGTTCAAGCATGACAGCGTTCATGGCAAGTTTTCGGGCGACGTGAAGGCCGACGGCAGCGACATCCTCGTCAACGGCAAGCGCATCCACGTCACCGCCGAGAAGGACCCGGCCCGGCTTCCGCATCGTGAGCAGGGCGTAGAGCTCGTCCTTGAATGCACCGGCTTCTTCACCGACCGCGGGAGCGCCCAGAAGCATATCGACGCGGGCGCCAAGAGGGTGCTGATTTCCGCTCCGGCCAAGGGCGTCGACCTGACGGTCGTTTATGGCGTCAACGACGACAAGTTGAAGCCCGCCGACGTGATCGTCTCCAACGCGTCGTGCACCACCAACTGCCTCGCCCCCGTCGCCAAGGTGCTGAACGATGCGCTGGGGATCGAGCGCGGGCTGATGACCACCGTTCACGCCTATACCAACGATCAGAAGATCCTCGACCAGATCCATCCGGACCTGCGACGGGCCCGTGCTGCGGCCATGTCGATGATCCCGACCACGACGGGCGCGGCGCGCGCAGTCGGCGAGGTGCTTCCGGAACTGAAGGGCAAGCTCGACGGCTCGGCGATCCGCGTGCCGGTGCCCGACGTCAGCCTGATCGACCTGACCTTCACACCCAAGCGCGACACCAGCCGCGACGAAGTCAACCAGATCCTCAAGGCCGCGTCCGAGACGTCGCGCCTAAAGGGGATCCTCGACTATACTGATGAGCCGGTCGTCTCGATCGACCTGATGCACACGGCGGCGAGCTCAACCATCGACAGCCTTGAGACGGCCGTGCTCGAAGGCAAGCTGGTCCGCGTCGTCAGCTGGTACGACAACGAATGGGGCTTCTCGAACCGCATGGTCGACACGGCCTGCGCGATGGCGAAGCTCGGCTAATTGGCCCGCTTCAAGACCCTCGACGATCTGCCGGAGGACTTGACGGGCAAGAGGGTCCTCGTCCGAGTCGATCTCAACGTGCCCATGGACGGCGCCAAGGTCACCGACGACACTCGCCTTCGGGCGATGCTTCCAACCGTGCTCGAGCTCAGCGACCGCGGTGCGATCGTGCTGCTGCTGTCGCATTTTGGCCGACCCAAGGGAGAGAAGCGGCCGGATATGTCGACCGCTCAACTGGTGTTGCCGATTC
The DNA here is from genome assembly GCA_035691585.1 of Sphingomicrobium sp. Classification (GTDB taxonomy): domain Bacteria; phylum Pseudomonadota; class Alphaproteobacteria; order Sphingomonadales; family Sphingomonadaceae; genus Sphingomicrobium. The sequence continues at coordinate 2,096 of DASSIU010000185.1, forward strand.
ACCGCCTGACCGGCCGCTCTGTCCGCTTCATTGAGGATTGTGCCGGGCCCGAAGCCGAGCGGGCGATCGCAACCATGCTCCCGGGCAATATTGGAGTGCTCGAGAACACGCGTTTCCATGCCGGCGAGGAGAAAAACGACCCTCAACTGGCGAAAGCCATGTCCACGCTCGGCGATTATTATGTCGATGATTCCTTCTCGACCGCGCATCGTGCTCATGCCTCGACCGAAGGTATTACGCATTACCTGCCGAGTTTCGCCGGCCGCGCGATGGAGGCGGAGCTGAATGCGCTGGAACGCGCGCTCGGCAATCCGGAGCGACCCGTGGCCGCGGTGGTTGGCGGAGCCAAGGTCTCGACCAAGCTCGCGGTGCTCGGTCATCTGGTCGGCAAGGTCGATCATCTGATCATCGGCGGCGGCATGGCCAACACCTTCCTCGCAGCGCGCGGCGTCAATGTCGGCAAGAGCCTGTGCGAACATGATCTGACTGGCGAGGCCGAGAGCATCTTCGAGCGGGCGGAGCAGGCCGGCTGCACGATTCATTTGCCCTATGACGTGGTTGTTGCGAAGCAGTTCGAGCCCAACCCGCCGTCGCTCCGAATTTGCAACGTGCACGAGGTCGAGGCCGACGAAATGATCCTCGATATCGGCCCCGCTGCCGTCGAGGCGTTGGCCGATGTGCTGAAGACGTGTCGGACCCTGGTCTGGAATGGCCCGCTCGGCGCGTTCGAGGTCCCGCCCTTTGACTCCGCGACGGTCGCTTTGGCGAAGACGGCTGCGGCGTTGACGAAGGAGGGCTCACTGGTTTCCGTGGCGGGCGGGGGCGACACGGTTGCAGCGCTCAATCACGCCGGGGTCGCGCAGGATTTCACTTTCGTTTCAACGGCGGGCGGAGCATTTCTCGAATGGATGGAAGGGCGTACGCTGCCCGGCGTCGCCGCATTGGAACGACAGGGGTAACGAATGAACAAGTCTGAAATGACCGCGAAGATC
>DASSIU010000186.1:0-8570 GCA_035691585.1 Sphingomicrobium sp.
AGCGCGCGTAGGTCGACTTGCCGAGGCAGATCACCAGCACGTCGCGCGGCACGCGGAAATATTCGACCGTCCGCGCCAGCGCGAAGCTGTTGGGCGGGATGATGCAGACGTCGGTGTCGCGGTCGACGAAGCTGTTTTGAGCGAAATCCTTCGGGTCGACGATCGCGTTGTCGACGTTGGTGAAGATCTTGAACTCGTCCGCGACCCTGGCGTCATAGCCGTACGAGGACAGGCCGTAGCTGATGCAGCCCTCGCGCCGCTGCGCCTCCACGAACGGCTCGATCATGCCGTTTGATTGCGCCTGCTCGCGAATCCAGCGGTCGGACAAAATCGCCATGACGAGTGCGTAACGGGGCGTTCCGAGCGCATCAATTTCAGGCCGATTATTTCTGTGGATGAGCGCCGTTTCGCGTTTCTCCCAATTCCTGCGGACGCGCGTTCGATTCGTGCACAAGCTATCCACAAGCTGTGCTACTTTGGCCACGCTTGATGTGGGGCCGCACGAGCGTAGGAGCCGCGCATGGCCGAAGTTATCCGCATCGCCGAGTCTGCGTCAGAAGCCCCTCCAGCCCTCCCGCAGAATGTCGAAGCCGAGGCCGCGCTTCTGGGCGCCTTGATGATCGATAACCGGCTGGTCGAGGATATTCAGCTGAAGCTGAAGCCCCATCATTTCTTCGAGCCGCTGCATGGGCGAATCTACGAATCGATCCTGCGGCTGACCGACTCTAACCGGATCGCCAACCCCGTGACGTTGAAGCCGCTGTTCGACGGCGACGACGGCATGAAGGAGGTCGGCGGCCCCTCTTATCTCGCCCAGCTGACGGGCTCCGGCGCGGCGGTGATCGGCGCCCGCGACTTTGCCGGACAGATCTACGATCTCGCGTTGCTGCGCGCCCTTGTTGGCGTCGGACGCGAGCTCGTGGAAGGCGCGCTCGATACGAGTGAGGATGTTGCCCCCCTCGCTCAGATCGAGCGCGCCGAGACCGAACTCTACAAGGTGGCCGAGGAAGGCGGCGCCGAAGGCAAGGCAAAAAGCTTTGGCGAAGCCACCAAGGAAGCGCTGCAGCTTGCCGAAAAGGCGCTCAACAGCGGCGGCCATCTGTCGGGGTTCACCACGGGCCTCGACAGCCTCAACAGCAAGATCGGCGGTCTCCACAAGTCCGACCTGATCATCGTCGCCGGGCGTCCCGGCATGGGCAAGAGCTCGCTTGCGACCAACATCGGCTTCGCCGCGGCAAAACGTTCGCTGCAGGACAAGGAAGACGGGATCGAAACGGCCAAGTCCGCTGGCGCGGCAGTCGCCTTGTTCAGCCTCGAAATGTCGGCTGATCAGCTTGCGACGCGTATTCTCGCCGAGCAATCGGGGATCAGCTCAGAGAATCTCCGCATGGGTCGGATCAGCCAGCAGGAATTTCGCTCGCTCGCCCGCGCCGCTGCAGAGCTGCAGAGCCTCCCGCTATATATCGACGACACGCCGGGTCTGACGATTGCCGCGCTTCGCGCTCGCGCCCGCCGCCTCAAGCGGCAGAAAGGCATTGGCGTTGTCATCGTCGATTATCTCCAGCTGCTCCAGGGGACCGGCAAGAGCAGCAACGACAACCGCGTGAATGAAATCTCTGAAATCAGCCGTGGCTTAAAGACACTCGCCAAGGAGCTCGACGTTCCGGTGGTCGCTCTGTCGCAGCTGAGCCGCGCGGTCGAGCAGCGCGAGGACAAGCGACCGCAGCTGTCGGACCTTCGCGAATCGGGCTCGATCGAGCAGGACGCCGACATCGTGCTCTTCATCTATCGCGAGGATTATTATCTCGCCGCGCGCCAGCCGGCCGACGATCATCCCGAGGCAGACAAGTGGCGCGAGGAAATGGCCCGGGTCTACGGCCTTGCCGAAGTGATCGTCGCCAAGCAGCGCCACGGCTCGACCGGCAAGGTGCGCCTGAAGTTCGACAGCAGGATCACCAAGTTCAGCGACCTCGTTGACGAGGGCTACATGCCCGACATGCGCGGCTGACGAGACGATGCGCGCCGGGCTGGCGCGTGGGGAGGGGGTGAGGGCGCCGGACGCGGTTCCGGCGCCCTCAACTCATGGGCTGATGTCGCCGGATTCGGGCTGCTTCTGACGAATGGCCGGCCCGGGCTCGAGCTTCAGCGCGCGGGCGACATTCGTATCCCAGCCGTAGACGTCGGGACGGAACTGGACCTGCCGACCGTCCCAGAAGGCGGTGTGATACAGCAGGCGCACCGGGATTTCCTTGGGCAGCTTGATGAAGCTTTCCTGGTTGCTGGCGAGCGCTTTCCCGAAGTCGTCGGCCACGTTTTGATATTGGGCAATGGCGCCCGCAAACTGCAGCGCGTTTTCAATGCGGATGCAGCCGTGGCTGCGATGCCGATCGGGCATCGCGAACAGCGCCTTCGCCGGAGTGTCGTGAAGGTAGATCGCCTGCTTGTCGTCCATGTCGAACTTGACCAGCCCGAGTGAATTCTTCGGCCCCGAACCCTGGACGTATAGTCCGTCCTTCATCGCGAAATTGTTGTCGGCCAGCCATTGCGGGCTCTTGCTTGCGAGTTCCTTCTCGCCGATCCCCTTCGGCACGGTCCAGGTCGGATTGGCGACGAGGCGGTAAATCGGCGCCTGAAGTTGCGGGGTCGGCTTGTCGGCCTCGCCCACGATAACCTTGCGCTGGTCGATATGTTGTCCGTCGCGCCAGAAATCGAGCGTCGCAGTCGCGGTGTTGACGTCGATGCGCGTGCCGGGCGGCTCGCGCTGCAACCAGCGCAGGCGCTCCATCGCGATTGCCGTCTGACGCGCCCGATATCCAGGATCGGCATTCAAGGCATCGAGCGTGTCTCCTCCGACGATCCCGTCGGCCTTGAACCCGAAATCCGACTGCAGTTGCTTTACGGCCGCCACCATTTGCGGCGAATAATGGCTCGACGCGGCGTTATGAGCCTGCGGCTTCTGCCCGGATGGCGGGGCTGTCGGGCTGTCGAGATATCCAGCGATCCTGAGCGCTGCGGCGACCGCAGGAACGCGGGGGTCGTTCGAGCCGGGTTTGATGGGTTTACCGGTGGGGACCTTCTGAAACTGCCCGGTCGCGGCCAGCTGCAGGTAATGGAGGTGCGCCTGGCTCAAGGCCCGATATTCGTCCGTCTGCGGCGGCAGAGAGGCGAGCCATTCGCCGACATTGCCCTTCTGGATCGCCTGGGCGAGTCCCTGCCGGACATCGCCGTCCGCGCGCGGGATCGTGTAGACGTCGATCAGGCTTTTCGGGTCGGCATAGCCATGGGCGAGCGCGTCCGCATAGCGGAGGGCCGCAGCGGTCAGCGCCTGCCCTCTCGCCGGTTCGTCCTTCGGCGGGTCACCGTTCAGGAAGAGCTCGGGCTTGAGGCCGTTCGCGGGTGCGCCCGCGATCGCATCGAGCAACTGCTTCTCGGTGGATTTTGTCCATTGCTGCGGGTTGGTGGATGCCGAGCCAGCGGCGTTGCTCGCTTGCTGGCCTGACGAATTGCCCCCCTGCGAACAGGAGGGCAAGGCGACGCTCGACAAGGCAAGGCTCAAGGCCGTGCCGATCAATTTACTACTACTCACAAGGCCTTGAACGCGGGGAGCCGCGAAAGCGATCCAATGTTGTTGAGGCTAATCTTCCTGCATGGTGGGATCGCGCAGGCCCTGTCCGATGGCCGCGCGAGCTCGGTCGGCTTCGCTGCTGGTCACCGGATAGGCGCAATAATCAGCCGCGTAGAAGGCACTCGGGCGATGGTTGCCGCTCATGCCGACTCCGCCGAACGGCGCATTCGATGGAGCGCCGTTGGTCGGCTTGTTCCAGTTGATGACTCCGGCGCGGACATTGGCCCAGAACTTGTCGTACATTTCGGGGCTTCCGCCGACGAGGCTCGCGGCCAGGCCGAACCTCGTATTGTTCGCCTCGGCGATGGCGGCGTCGAAATCCTTGACCCGGATGACCTGTAGCACAGGCCCGAAAATCTCCTCGTCGGGGCGGTCGCGGACCTCAGTCACGTCAATCAGCGCGGGGGTCAGGAATGGCTTGTCCTTGAACGGGCGATCGAGCCGGCACAGCGGCTTGCCGCCCTTCATCATCAGGTTGAGCCATTGTTCCTGGACATGATCGGCGGCGGCGAGGTCGATCAGCGGGCCCATGAAGGGCTGAGGATCGGCAAACGGCTCGTCGACGATCAGCCGGTCGATGACCTTGCGCAAGGCGTCGAGCAGCGGCTCATGCTTGCCGTCCTCGACGATCAGCCGCCGCGCGGCGGTGCACCGCTGGCCGGCGGAAAGGTAAGCGGACTGCGCCGCGATGGTCGCCGCCGTCTCCACATCCTTGGCGTGCCAGACCACCAGCGGGTTATTGCCGCCGAGCTCCAGCGCCAGGATCTTCTGCGGAGTCTCGGCGAACTGTCGGTGGAGGGCCATTCCGGCCCGCGCCGAGCCGGTGAACAACAAGCCATCGATGCCGGCCTGCCCGGCAAGCGAGCGACCCTGATCCGGGCCGCCAATCAGAAGCCGGACGACGTCCTCGGGTATGCCCGCGTCACTATAGCATTCGACGAGAAATTCGCCGGTGGCGGGAGTCTTTTCGGAGGGTTTGAACACCACCGCATTGCCGGCGATCAGCGCCGGGACGATGTGCCCGTTAGGGAGGTGCGCGGGGAAGTTGTACGGTCCCAACACCGCCAGCACGCCGTGCGGCTTGTGGCGGACCGCAATCCGGTTGGTCATCGCCGCTTCGAGCTTCCGCTGCGGGGTGCGCTCCGCATAAGCCTCGACCGAGATTTCAACTTTGTTGACGACCGCGCCAACTTCCGTGGCGGTTTCCCACAAGGGTTTGCCGGTCTCGCGGGCGATCAGCTCGGCGAACTGAGCCTCTTTCTTGCGCACGACGTTGGCGAAACGCCGCAGCGCCTCAATGCGATAGGCTTGCGAATGGGCCGCCCACGCCGGCCATGCAGCGCGAGCAGCTGCGACCTCGGCTCCAGCGTCGCCGATCTTTCCCGACCAGAGTGTCTTGCCGGTCGCCGGATCGGTGGAGACGAGGGTCGAGCTCGCGCTCGTCACCGCCTCTGATCGGTCCTCAACGCGCCGGTGCATCCTGCCTCATCGCCTCGCCCATTCGACGCACTGCCTTAACCTTGTTGTTGAAGGGCTGCCAGTCGTCGGACTCAGCGATCGCCGACCAGATCGCCTCCACCTCTTCGATGTGCATCGAGCAAGGCTCGTCGTCGGACCAGTAGGGATGATCTGGAGACCAGTCGCCTCCTTCCAGCAGCTTGGCCAGGTCGCGAAATTCCGCTCCCGGGTATCGATCGGAACCCGGGTCTCTCCCGCCGCGCCAATCGAAGAAGATGCGGTCGATGGTCTGGGCCCTGCTCGCGAGCGCTCGGATCAGAGCCTCCGCGATCTTGCGGTCGTTATCGCCGCTCGCGATACCCAGCCGCTTGAGCATTGCGGCGATCATCGCCTGCTCGAACCGCTCGCTCCAAGCGGAAAGCATGTCGGACAGGCTCGGCGCGTCCGTGAGGATGGATAGACAGCCCGCAAGCTGCGCCAAATCCCAGTGGACCGCCTCCGGCTGGCGTCCGAATGAATAGAGGCCGTAATGGTCGAAGTAGGCGGCGGTAAAGTCCGGCTCCCAATATGGCGTGAACCGCCACGGACCGTAGTCGAAGCTCTCGCCGGTGATATTGATGTTATCGCTGTTGAGCACGCCATGAACGAACCCGGCGGCCATGTATGATGCGGCGAGCGCTGCTGTTGCTTGGCTGACCAGATCGAACAGCCGCATGGCATTGTCACTGTCGTTGGTCGCCGGCTGTTCGCCGTACAGGTTTTCTAGGCAGTAGCGGGTGAGCTTGCCGAGGTTTTCCGTGTCGCCAAAGAAGGCGAGCCGCTGGAACGTGCCGATGCGGATGTGGCCGTGGCTGAGCCGCGTCAGCACCGAGGAACGGGTGGGGGAGGGTTCGTCGCCACGTTCCAGCGCCTCACCGGTTTCGAACAAGGCAAAGCTCTTCGAGGTGTTGACGCCGAGCGCCTCGAGCATCTCGGTCGCGAGGACTTCGCGCACACCGCCCTTCAGCGTAAGCCGGCCGTCCGCGTTGCGGCTGTACGGCGTCTGGCCGGAACCCTTGGTGCCGAGATCGAGCAACCGGTTCTTATCGTCGCGTAGCTGTGCGAAGGTGAAGCCGCGGCCGTCGCCGATCTCCGGATTATAAACTCGGAACTGGTGGCCGTGGTAGCGAAGCGCCAACGGCTGCGTCAGATTGCCGGGCAGCGGCTCGAACCGGCAAAAATGCCGGGTCCAGCCAGCCTCGTCCAGGTCCAGCCCGACTTCCCCTGCCCAGCGTTCATTGGCGAAACGGGGAATGCACTTGGGGAACCGCGCCGGCTCGACCGAGTCGTAGAAATCCGGGCCGAGCGACAGGATCTTCGGATCGGGCTGGGTGCTTCTCACCCGCGCTCAAGTGGTCCGGAAGGGCGCGGGTTCCAAGCCCTCAGCCGATCAGCTTCCTGATCTTCGCCAGCGCGTCCCCATCCGGCTCATCGGGTGAGATCGTGCCTGTTAGCTGGCCCGAGCGGTCGAACAGCAGCACCGTCGCCGTGTGCATCATTTGCTTGCCCATGGGCGCGTGCGGCACCGGCTGGGCGTAGATTCCATACTGCTTCTTCACCTGGTCGATCTGCGCCGGGCTCCCGGTCAGCCCGATGATGGGCGCGTTGAACAGGGTCGCATATTGGCCGACTTCCTTCGGGCCATCGTTGGCGGGATCGATGGTGATGAAGACGATCCGCATCGCCTGGTCGTTCGCCGCTTCACGTCGCAGCTTGACCAGGCGCGAGAGAGTGGTCGGGCAGACGTCGCCGCAGCGGGTGAATCCGAAATAGAGCGCATAGGGCTTGCCGGCGAGCGCCTCGCTGGAGAACGCCTTGCCGTTCCCATCGACCAGCGTGAACGGACCGCCGAAGCTTGCTTTCACCGGCCCGGCAGTGGCCTGCGGCGGGTTGGCGGTCTGTTCGCGCACGATCACAAACATCGCCGCGATCCCGACGATCGCCAGAACCACAAGGCTCCAAGCCAGCAGCCGCACCAGCTTCAACGTCGATTTCGGCGGGGTCCTCTCGGTCAATTCAGATCACCATGCGCAGGTTCGCCCCGCCCTCGGGCGCGTCGAGCGCGCATATCGACCCTCCATGGGCCAAGGCAACCTGCCGAGCAAAGCTCAGGCCGACGCCACTGCCGCCCTTGTGGGTCGTGTAGAAGGGCAGGAAAATGTCCTCGCGCCGGTCTTCGGCAATTCCCGGTCCATTGTCGCGCACCTCGATTCGGAAGTGGCCGTTCGGTTCGCGAGCGAGGGCGAGGATCACTGTCGGCCGGTCGAGATCAACCGTCGCCCGGATCGAGTTTCGAAGCAGGTTGAGCAGCGCCTGGGCCAGCAGCTCCGGGTCGGCATTGAGGCTCATGGTCGTGGGCGCGACCTCGACCACGGCATGGATATCGCGGCCGGCAGCGTTGGCGAGTGCGAGCCGCATGATCTCCTCGGCCCACGTCTTCGCCTTGAACTGGCGCCGGTGGACGTCGGGTGCCTGGGCGAACTCGCGGTAGCTTTCGACGAAGCGCAGGATGCCCTCCGCACGCCGGGCCACGGTCGCCGTCGCGGTTTTCGCATCGGCGAGTTGATTGTCACGCCTGGCCGCGGTTGCGACCAGCTCTGCGCCCGTTCGGGCGAGCGATGTGACCGGGGTCAGCGAGTTCATGATCTCGTGGGTGAGCACCCGGACAAGATCGGCCTGAGCGGCGACCTCCAGCGCACCCAGCTCGCTCTGGACCGGTAGGATGGAAAGGACGGTCACCGGCTGGTCGAGCCTCGCGACCTGGGCCGAGGCGAAGATCGCCTTTTGCGGGACCCCCTCAAGGATCAGACGCGTGATCTTGCGGGTGCCCGGAGGCAGGCGGATCGCCGCCGCGAGCTCCGGCCCCAGCTTTTCGAGATCCTCCAATCGCTGAAGGGGCAGGCGCGCGAACAGCTGGCGTGCCGCCTTGTTCAGGATTTCGACGTGACCTTCGCGGTCCAGGGTCAGCAGAGCACTCGGCGCATCATCGACGATGGCCGCGAGGTAGCGCGCTTCCGCGCTCTCCTTCGTGTGCCGCGCCTGCAGCGTCTTCAACGCCTGGTCGAGCGTTGCCCCGAGTACGTCGAAGCCGCCACCGCTCGGGTCGGAGAAGCGCTGCGAATAATCCTCGAACCTGACGCTCTCGACGAATCGCGAGACCAGGAAGTTGGTTCGCCGGATGAAGGTCCACAGGCTCGCCAGCGCCGTGATCCCGATCAGCGCCGCAACAACAAGCCCCGCGCGCACCCCAGGGGTGACCGCCGCCTTGGCGATGAGCAGGATCGCGCCGATCAGGAGCAGCGTGCGCCAGGCCAGCCCGAATTCGAACTTGCGCCTAAAGTCCATGCTTCTCCATGCGACGGTACAGCGCCCCGCGCGAGAGGCCTAGCTCCGATGCTGCCAGCGACACGTTGAAATGGTGCATCCTTAAGGCGCGCTCGATCATCTG
>DASSIU010000187.1:0-3352 GCA_035691585.1 Sphingomicrobium sp.
AATCCCGGTTCGCCTCAACTTCTATACGGTGGAGGAGCTTGAGCAGGTGGTGCGCCGAGCGGCTCGACTGCTCGGGGTCGATCTGACCGACGATGGTGCGCGCGAGATTGCCCGCCGGTCGCGGGGGACTCCGCGGATCGCAGGTCGGCTGCTGCGGCGCGTGCGCGACTTCGCTCACGCCTCCGGGTCAGACACTATTGATGCGCCGGTGGCCGACCGCGCCTTGTCGCGGCTGGAAATCGACGCGCTCGGTCTCGACGCGATGGACCGGCGCTATTTAACGATGATCGCGGACCTCTATGGAGGCGGCCCCGTCGGGGTGGAAACGCTCGCGGCGGGCTTGAGCGAACCGCGCGACACGATCGAGGACGTGATCGAGCCGTTTCTCATCCAGCTCGGTCTCATCGCCCGGACGGCACGTGGGCGCTGCCTCAATGGCCGCGGCTATGGCCATCTCGGCTTGTCGGCGCCGCAGGGGAGCCAGAGCGGCCTGTTCGACGAGGGAGCTGCGTCCAAATAATGCGTCAATCAGAACGTCATCCCGGACTTGATCCGGGATCCGCCTTACTTTCCGGAAGCCGCAAGAAGAGGTGGATTCCCGCTTTCGCGGGAATGACGATGACATTTGCGACTCCGCTTCCCGCCCAGCCGAACGCGCCAACGCCCGCAGCGCCTGATTATTCGAACGATGCGGACTGGCTCTGCCTCCCGGGCCGCACGGACGTTTGCTCGACTCCGCTCGCGACCACGGCACTCAATCCCAACGGCTATGGCTCGACCGGACGCAGCACGATCGCCAAGGATCCGCCCATCGACTGCTTCTACGTTTATCCAACGGTTTCGCGCGACCAGGGCATGAACAGCGACCTCAATGTCAGCGAGGAGAAAGGCGCGGCCGAGGTTCAGTTCGCGCGCTTCGCGGGCGTGTGTCGGACGTTCGCGCCGATTTATCGGCAGATGACGCTCGGCGCGGTCGCGGCCTATTCGGCGGGGGCGGACATCAGCGCCGCCGCGGCGCTCGCCTACCGCGACGTTGCAGCGGCCTGGAGCAATTATCTCGCGACCCGGAACAACGGCCGACCGTTCGTGCTGATCGGCCACAGCCAGGGCAGCCTGATGCTGCAGATGCTGATCGCCCGCGAGATCGAAAACAATCCGGCTGCCGCCGCGCGGATGAAGCTGGCGATCCTGCCCGGGTTCAACGTCATCGTTCCCCAGGGGAAGCTCATCGGAGGAACCTTCAAGAAAACATCGCTGTGCAGCCATCCGGGCGAGACCGGCTGCGTGATTGCCTACAGCAGCTTCCGCGAGAAGAACGTTCCCCCGACCGGCGCGATCTTCGGTATTACCGACCAACCCGGAATGACCGTCGGCTGCGTCAACCCCGCGCGGCCGGGCGCGACCGACTGGGTGCCGCTCGACAGTTACTGGTACGCGCGTTCGAGTCTCCCCGTCCCCGGCGGCCCCATCAGCTGGTCGAGCGAAGGACCGCCGCCCTCGCCCTACCTGCGCACCGAGGGGCTCGTATCGGCAAGGTGCGTCAACGATGGCCAGCGCGGCTATCTGTCGATCAGGACCAACCACAAGCCAGAAGAGAAATGGACCGACCACATCGGCGGGGAGGTCGGGCTGTTCGGAATGTTCCTTCCCGGCTGGGGCATGCATTTGTCGGACGTCGAGGAGGCGCAGGGCGATCTCATCCGCGACGTCGCGGAGATCAGCGCTCAATCCAGAACAATTGCTCGACGCTGAGCCCGAGCGCCCGCGCGAGCTTGATTGCGAGCGTGGCTGACGGCGTGAAGACGCCGTTCTCGACCGTGTTGATCGTCTTGCGGCTGACCCCGACCCGCTCGGCAAGCGCGGCCTGGGTCAGCTCCGCTTTCTCGCGCTCGCCCTTGATGCAGTTCGCCAGGCGCTCGGTCACCGCGCAGCGCGCAGCTCGAGGAGGGCGAACGCGACCATCGCCGAAGCAATGCCCGCGGTCGCGATGATTTCGGCAACCTCCAGTGCCTTGAGGGTGACGCCTGACCCAAGCGCCGCTGCAATGACGATGGCGGTTACCGTCGACCCCCAGAATCCCAGATTGCAGCTGAGGCGCCGATTTTCGCGGACGCTTTCGTCCTCCAGGAGTTGGGCTACTGCGCTGTTCGGGCGCAGCCAGCGCTTGACTGGCAGGAGGTTCACCGCGCTCCCGGCGAGCGCGCCCAGCCACATGCCTCTCGTGAAATCGCTGGTTCCCGGGCCAAGATTGAACGCCATGAGAGCAACGCTCAAAGCGCCGAGAACCAGAAGTCCGAAAGCACGCCACCGGCTCTTGCGCTCCGCCAACTCAATCGCCGTCATTTCAAAACCCTCCGTGTAACCTGTAGGTGACATGTAACCTTAGCGTTACATCAGAGTCAAGCGGGGTTTACGGCGGGAGTCGGCGACCGCTAGGGACTTGGGCAATGGCGGGCGAATCCCTCGACACTCCTTATCGCGGCGGCTTCGTCGGGACGCAGCACCGGTTCGCCTTGAGCGTCTATTTCGAGGACACCGACGCGTACGGCATCGTCTATTACGCCAATTATCTGAAGTTCATGGAGCGGGCGCGGTCCGACATGATTCGGGCCGTCGGCGTCGATCAGGCCGATGAGCTGAAGCGATCCGGCAGTGCCTATGCGGTGGTCGAGGTCGACATCAAATATCGCCGCCCGGCACGGCTTGGGGATGACCTGCAGGTTGTCAGCACGGTCGAACAGGTCCGCGCATCGAGTGTCGACATTCATCAGCGAGTCATGCGCGAAACGGAACTGTTGACCGACGCCAGGGTAACGGCCGCCTTTCTCGACGGATCGGGCAAACCGCGGCGGCAGCCGAAAGAGTGGGTCGACAGGTTCAGAGCAGTCACGACGGTCAAATGAAACGAATTTTCCTGCCTTTCCTGCTGCTCGGACTTGCATCGAGCGCCCACGCGCAGCCGGAGAACCCCGCGGCGACGGTGATCGCCGTGCCTCCGCTCACCAGTCCCGACGGCGGCACTCGGGGCAACCAGATGCTCCAGATCGGCTGGGACGCGACCCAATTGATCGTCGCGGACCTCAGGCAGACCGCCGAAGTCATGCCGCTGACGCCCAAGCGTGACGATTATTATTCCTATCCCGAGGTCACCGCGCCGACCTTCTCGAAATGGCGTTCCGCCGGCGCGAAGGCACTCGTCACCGGGTTCGTTCAGTCGCGCTCCGACGGGCGGCTCACGTTCGGATGCTACGTTTATGACGTTCAGAAGGGCCGCGAGATTGCGCGCAAAGGGTTCGTCCTAACGCCCGGCGAATGGCGCCGTGCCGCGCATAAATGTTCGGGCCTCGCCTAT
>DASSIU010000188.1:0-6260 GCA_035691585.1 Sphingomicrobium sp.
GGCTCCGACATCAACGCGCGTGGCCTCTATCGGCTGGTGGGCGACGGCGGCCTGGTCGAAAAGCGCCGGCAGCTCGACCGCCGCTCGGCAACCGGGACTTGACCCCAGAGCCATAGCTGTGCGCCATATCGCGCGTGGACCCGGATTTCATCGAGCGCCCGTCACCCAATTTCGACGAGCGGCAGCTGCCCGTCTCGATGATCGTGCTCCATTATACCGGCATGCCAACGGCGGAGGGCGCCCTCGACCGGCTGACCTCGCCTGAAGCCAAGGTCTCCTGCCACTATCTGATCGACGAGGACGGGAGCACCTACCGGCTGGTCGACGAATCCAAACGCGCCTGGCACGCGGGCAAGTCCCGCTGGCGCGGAGTGACCGACGTCAATTCGGCGAGCGTCGGGATCGAGATCGTCAATCCCGGCCATGAGTTCGGCTATCGCGAGTTTCCCGACGAGCAGATGGCCGCGGTCATCCCGCTGGTCGCCGACATCAAGGAGCGGCACGGGATCGGTCGCGGCAATGTGGTCGGCCATTCGGACGTCGCTCCGGCGCGCAAGGAAGATCCCGGCGAGCTTTTCCCGTGGGACGCGCTGGCCAAGCGGCGTCTCGCGTTGCCGAGCCCGACGCGCGATCTCATCGATCCCTACTGGACCGACGCCGGCTTCCTGCTGGCGTTGGAGCGGTTCGGCTATGACGTGACGGACGAGCAAAAGGCCGTGATCGCCTTCCAGCGTCGTTTCCGGCCCGACCTCATCGACGGCATCATCGACGGCGAATGCCGGGCCAAACTGCTCGCGTTGTTGCTTCCGCGACCGCAGTAGAGCGGGGACGTTCGGCGGCCTTAAGTTCACTAATGTCACCCGGTGCGTTGCGTTTTTTCGTGAACGTAAGCCGTGCCGAGATCGAGAAGACAGAATCGCGGCCCGCACCGTCGCCATGCGGCGAGCCAAGCAGGCGAAATCCAAATAGGAAAGGTGGAAAGTCCAACGTCCGTTTACGACCCAAAACGGACACTGGGCGACCTGAGCAAAATCTGCCCCCGCCTCAGCACAGTCCCCGCTCCGCTCGGGGGCTGCAAATCAGCAGCAGATCGTTTATCCAGAAGTTAATAGCTGGGAGCAGGCGCATGCGTAAGGCTGTGGTGGCGGTAGCCTCGGTGCTTGTGGGAGCGTCAGTCCATGCTCAGCAAAACTCGACGACTAACTGCTACGCCGTTGGGAACACCGTCCAATGCAACACACAGACGCAGCCGGATTATGCGGCTCAGTCGCAGCAGATGTGGCAGCAGTATTATCAGAATCAGCAGCAGCAACAGCAGCAATTCCAACAGAACATGCAGAACCTTGGAGCAGCGATGGCGGTCGCTGCTGAGCGGAGGCGTGAGCGCAAGGCCGCGGAGCAGGAACAGGCGCATCAGCAGGCAGTCCTGGCTGCCGCCAACGCCGCGATGGCCGCCGACACAGCCACGGCACAGCCGCGGCCACCGGATGAGACCCCAGTCCTTCTGAGCTGCACGATGAACGGCAAATTCGCCGGAACGATGGCTCTCTACGAGAAGCATAGCCGTGTAGACGTGACAACGGACAAAGGAGTGACGAAGACGCGCTCCGCAGTGTTCACCCAGACCGCTGTAACGTGGAAGGGACCGCTGTGGGACAGTCGCCTAAGTCGGCTTGACGGTTCCCTCGGCGGCTATGGCAACATTCCTGAACTTCAGGGCATAAGCGTGACCGGTAATTGTTCGGTTGCCACTGAACGGAAGTTCTAACGGACCATCAGCGTTCAAGCGCAATTCTTGGAGTCTGCTTTCCACCCAAAGGGGACATTTGCGCTCCGACTCGAAAGAACAGACGCTTTCCCCTATATCGCCGCTCGCCAGAGGGTTGGGCGGCCGCGGCCTGCGCAAGCGGGGCGAGGAAAGTCCGGGCTCCATGGAACCACGGCGCCGGGTAACGCCCGGCGGCTCGCTGTAGCCCTTGGGCGAAAGCGGGTCAGGGATAGTGCCACAGAAAGGATACCGCCCGGGCTCAGGGTCATTCTTGGGAACGGGTAAGGGCGAAAGGGTGCGGCAAGAGCGCACCGCGATCCTGGCAACAGGATCGGCACGGTAAACCCCACCGGGTGCAAAACCGAATAGGGGCGGCAAATGGGCCTGGTTCCGGCTCGTCGCCCGGGTTGGTTGCTGGAGGGGCGGGGCAACCCGTCCCCTAGAGGAATGGCCGCACAGTCACGCTTGCAAGAGCGCGATGGACAGAACCCGGCTTACAGGCCCTCTGGCGCCGCTCTACCCCTCCCCTTGATGGGGAGGGGAAGGGTGGGGTGATCGTTGGCGTCGAGCGCTACGTCCGCAGCCACCCCCACCCAACCTTCCCTCGAGGGGGAGGGGTTCAATTCGCTCGCCGGCCTCCCTAACGAAGAAAGCTATGCCAAAGCAGAAAAGATCGGACGACTGGGGATTCCCGCGCTGGCGCAGCTACGGGGACAAGGGCCGGTCGGCCGCCAAGGTGCGCCTGTGCGACCGGGAAGGGTGCAGCGAGATCGGCGACCGGCCCGCGCCCAAGGCTCCGCACAGCCGCGAGCGCTGGCATTTCTGCGAGGCCCATGCCGCCGAATACAACAGGAACTGGAACTATTTTGCAGGCCTCAGCCCGGAAGAGGCCGCGCGCCGGGCCGCCGAGGAGGAGTTGGGAAATTCCGGCTTCCGTCAGTCGGCGCAGTGGAAATGGGCCGGTCCCGGCGACGGCAGCCGGTCGCGCGACGAGATGCGGGCGCTCGATGCGCTGGAGCTCGACAGCGATGCCGACTTCAAAGCGGTGAAGGCGGCGCACCGAAGGCTCGTCAAGGAAACCCACCCGGACGCCAATCCGGGCGATGCCGAGGCGGCCAAGCGCTTCAAGCAGGTGCAGGCGGCCTATGACGTGCTGAAAAAGGCCGAGGAGCGAAAGGCCGGCAGCCCCTAACGGGAGCGGCGGTCGTTCTTGCGCCGGTCCCCGCGGCGTCTCTCGCCGTGCGGAAGCTTCTCTTTCGCCACAGCGGCCTTGCGGCGTTCGCCCTTGCGGCGATCCGCGCCCCGTCCGCCGAGCTGGCCGATGTCGATCGTCACCGTTTCGAGATCGCCGCTGGCTTCGCGCAGCTGAGCCTTGACCGCGGTGACGACCAGCGGAAGGTGAGTCCGGACGAATTCGCAGCGTTCCTCGTCGGACATCTCGCCCGACGCGCTCGGGCCTCCGAACGCCTCGATCGCCTGCCGGGTGACCGAAATCGCCCTGATTTTGCCGTTCACCCAGATTTCGACGAGCGTGTTGCTGCCGCTCGCCCTGATTGAATCGCTCTCCATGACTTCCCCCTGTACGCTGGAGACCCGAGATCCATGAGTACTACGGCTGTTCGCTCATACCAGCCGAAAAGCGATCTCAGGCGGCGGAAATGTATCGTTCGGCCGTCTGCTTCACGAGCATGATCATGTTGGGGACGCCCTGGGTCCGGTTGGCACTCAAATGCTTGCGCAGCTCGAACGGGGCGAGGGCTTCCGCGACGTCCATCTCGGCGACCTCCGCGGCGGGCTTGTCCTGGACCGCGCTCAGCACGAGCGCGACGATACCCTTGGTGATCGCTGCATTGCTGTCGGCGAGGAAGTGAAGGCGCCCTTCGCGCGCAGTCGGATAGACCCACACCGACGCCGAGCAGCCGCGCACCTTGGTCGCATCGGTCTTGAGCGCGTCGGGCATGGGCTCGAGCTGTCGTCCGAGATCGATCAGCAGCCGATACCGGTCCTCGGCATCGACCAGCTGATACTCCTCGAGGATTTCCGACAGGGCAGGGAGGCCGGCCATGGAGCGCGCCCTAGCACCGGAGGGCAGCGCTAACTAGCGGTCCCGCAGCTCGTCGATCTGCCGCGCGAGGCTGTTTTCCTTGTCGACCGTGATCCGCTCGAGGACCTTGATCCTCTCCTTGAGCTGCGACACCTCATCGCGCAGGCGATGGTTCTCCAGCTGTGCCTGATTGTCGATCGGCCCATCCATCCTGCGATCGTGATAAGAGCCGCGGATCCTCGCCTTGATGATCGAGGCGATCATCACGATCGCAACGATCATCACCACCATCAATTCGCCGCTCCTCATCAGGCCTTGTCCTCTTCAGCGATCTGGTCGCGTTCACGCAGGGCTTCGATTTGGGCCGCGGTTTCGACTCCGCGGTCGGTGACGATCCGTTCGAGCACTCGAATGCGGTCTTGCAGTTGCTGCACCTGGCCGCGCAGCCTGGCATTCTCGCCATCCTGCGCCGGCTCGTCCCCCATTCTCCGACGCGATCCGACCTGGATGCCCATCTTGTGCCGCACGATCGTGAAGACGAACATCAGGATCATGACGGAAAGGATGAACTCGAACGGGTTCATTGCGGCTTGTCCGTCGTGAGGATGCGTGGAGTGTCGCGCAGAGCTTCGATCTGAGCAGCCGTCTGGACTCCGCTGTCGGTGGCGATCTGCTCGAGGACCCTGAGGCGTGCTTCGACCCGTTCCATGTGCTGGGCGTACTGGGCGCTTTTCTCGGCCGCCAGGTTCGACTGGCTTTCGATCTGCTTTTCCTTGACCTTCAGCCACATCTTGAAAGGCGCGATCATGATCACCGCCAGCGGAATCAGCACCCAGACGGTCGCCGGATCATCAAGCATCGTCCATGCCCCTTCAACTCACGATGTATCTTAGATGTATCATGTCGTGATGACGACTCCGGCAATCAAGCGGGCGTATCGCCGGCGCTGACGGCTTTTCTGCGCCTCGGGGCCGGAGCCGTCCGCAGGGCCTCAATTTGCGCTGCCGTCTGGGCTCCGCCGTCGGTGACGATCTGCTCGATCACGCGCACGCGCTGCTCAAGCTCGTTGGTTCGTGCTGCATATTGAGCGGCTTTCTCGGCGGCATTCACCGCTTCGATCTCGAGCTTGCGTTCGCGCAGTCCGAAGAAGCGGTGCGCCATGTAGAGGATGGTGCCGACCGGCAGTCCGATGAAGATCAGCAATGCCGTAATGAATACTGCGGGTGACATCAGGCATTCCCTCCCTTGTCAATTGCCAGAGCGTCGATGTCGCGAGCGAGCCTTGCGGGTTGGTCGGTGGCGATGCGCTCGAGCGTCTCCAGGCGGTCCTTGATCGAGCCTAGTTCCGCGCGGAGTTGCGCATTCTCGTTGGTCAGCAGCTTCACGCGTTCGACCGTTTCCCGGTCATTTTTCGGATGGATCGGCAACCCCCAGGAATTGGACAGCGGATAGCCGTTCCTGATCTTGAGCCAGTTGTTGAGCAGCGATCCTCCGACCGCGACAACCACGATAATCGCCGCCGTCGGTAAAATGATTCGGAGCAGGTCGATGACTTGGGCGAGTTGAGGATCCATTGGAAAAATTCCCCCTGGGCGAATTCAGCGAAGCTGCTCGATTTCGCGGGCAAGCGAGCGATTCTCGGTCGTCACATAGCTTTCGATGTCGGCGAGGCGCCGGTCGATATCCTTCATGCGTGAGCGGATGTCGCGAGCTGCCCGCCTCGGCGAGGCGCGAACCCCTTGCCAGAACTGGCGCTCCTCGCGGTCGCCGCCCTCGAGCGACATCGGTTTGGTCGGAGTGACCATCGCAGCGATGAAATAGAAGGGAATGACTCCGCCTCCGCTCATGAACATCGCGGCGAGGAAGCAGACTCGAACCAGGCTGACGTCGAAGCCGGTGTAATCTGCAATACCGGCGCAAACCCCAAAGACTTTTCCGTTGCGCTTGTCTCGGTAGAAGCGAGTCCTCATCGCCGGCTGCTCAGAATAATAGGCCGGCTCATGGCTCGCATATTGCGGCTGGTTGGAGCGCTCCAGCGGCCGGTTCGAGCGCTCCTCGGGCGCAGGGTAACGGTTGTACGCCATCTTATTCCCCGTCCGCGAGCAGGCGCTGGCGGTCCTCGCGGCCCGGCATGCACTGCTGGCGCCAGTTCGGATTCTCGGCCGTCATGATCCGTTCGATGGTGCACAGCCGGTCGTCGAGGCGACGCGCAGCGTCGTGCAGCTCATCGAGCAATTTCTCGTCGCCGGAGGTCAACGTCGCGGCGGTTTTCCACTTCGTGATGTAGTGGAAGATCAGCCACGGCAGACCGAAACAGCAAACGATGATCGCGATCGCGCCGACCATGTAACCAAGTACGTCGTCCATAAGCGCTTACTTCCCCTTTGCCTTGAGCGCGGCTTTCATTGCCGCGAGCTCCGCATCGACCGACTCCGCGGCCTTCAATTC
>DASSIU010000189.1:0-22138 GCA_035691585.1 Sphingomicrobium sp.
TGCTCCTTGGACCAGGCAGGAGATGACAATTCCCGGCAAGCCTGCGCCCGATCCGATGTCACACCAAGAAGCGCCGGAGAACGGCTCCAAGCGCGCCAGCTGCGCCGAATCGAGGATGTGCCGATCCCAAAGGCGATCCAGGGTCGATGCCGAAACGAGGTTCTGGCGTTCGCTCTCCTCTCTCAGCAGCGCCGCATATTGTTCGATCTTCTCGAATATTTCACGTGAAACATCCCGCTGAGCGACCTCAGCGAGCCTGCCAATCACGCAATCAGGCTGCAAGCAGCCGACTCGCGGCCACGTACAATGCCGAAAGGGCCGCCGGTGTTACCCCCGGAATGCGCGATGCCTGGTCAAGTGTCTCGGGTCGCGCCGCCTGAAGCCGCTCAACCATCTCGTTGGAGAGTCCCGGAACGGAAGCATAGTCCAGAGTCGCCGGGATCCACACAGCGGAGTCGCGCTGAACGACTTCCCACTCGCGCTGCTGCCGAGCGACATAAGGGGCGTAGAGCGCATCCGCCCGGCCTTCCTCGGTCTCCGGCCAGGCGGGAGCGCCTCGGAGGGCCAGTCGCTCTTCAACGTTCCGACGGCGGCGCTCGGAAACGCAAGCCGCAGCCAAAGCGTGCGCGCCTAGGCGCGACACGGCATTATCGGCTCTGAGGGAAAGTCGGTGTTCGGCCCGAGCGGTCATCATGCGGTAAGGCTCGCTGACGCCCTGCAACGTCAGGTCGTCGATCATCACTCCGATATAGGATGTGCGCCGATCGAAGCGAACCTGCTCGAGATCGAGCGCATGGGCCGCCGCATTCAGTCCAGCCGCCAGCCCCTGGGCGGCCGCTTCTTCATATCCTGTCGTGCCATTGATTTGACCGCAGAGAAACAAACCGGGCAGCTCACGCACCTCGAGACTCTGGTTCAGATGCCTTGGATCGACGAATTCATACTCGACCGCGTAGCCCGGCTGAACGATCTCGGCATGCTCAAGCCCGGGAATGCTGCGAACCAGCTGCTTCTGCACCTCGCGCGGGAGGGACGTCGAAATGCCGTTTGGGTAGACAAGCGGATCGTCGAGACCTTCCGGTTCGAGGAATATCTGATGCGCCTTCCGCTCGGCGAACCGCTTCACCTTGTCTTCGATCGAGGGACAGTAGCGGGGTCCCCTGCCCTCGATCGCGCCGGCGAACAGCGGCGACCGGTCGAAATTCGCCCGAATGATTTCGTGCGTGCGCTCGGTCGTCCGAGTAATCGCGCAGCGTAGCTGCGGGAGCCGAATCCGGTCGTCGAGCGCCGACATGCTCCACAGCTCCGAGTCGCTGGCCTGTTCCTCCAAGCGGGCCCAATCGACCGTTCGGCCGTCGAGGCGAGGGGGTGTCCCTGTCTTGAGGCGACCCTGTCCGAGGCCGATGTCGCGAATCTGCTCTGACAGCGGGATCGCTGCTGGCTCGTTTCGTCGACCGCCCTTGAGCACCTCTTCACCAATGAACATTCGGGCCCCGAGGAACGTGCCTGTCGAGAGCACTACCGAACGGCAAGGCAGCCGATCCGTGCTCATCTCGATACCGACGACCCGTCCGCAGTCGAGAACCAGCCTCAGTGCCTCACCGACGATCAACTCGACTCCCGAATCATTCAGCAACTCGCCGACGGCAGCTCGATAAAGCTTGCGATCCGCCTGCACCCTCGGCCCCCACACCGCCGGGCCCTTGCTGCGGTTGAGCATCCGGCGATGAATCGCCGCCCGGTCCGCGGCGCGTCCCATCAATCCGTCGAACACGTCGAGCTCGCGCACCAGGTGGCCCTTGCCAACCCCGCCAATCGACGGATTGCATGACATCTGCCCGGCGTCGGCACGGCGAAACGTGAGCAGCCCGACACGGGCTCCGCGCCGCGCCGCCGCGGTCGCAGCCTCACATCCGGCATGGCCGGCGCCGATCACCAGAACGTCGTACATGGTCAGTGCACTACCGGCGTTTCACGTGAAACACTACTTCCCCAGGCAGAAGCGACTGAACAGCGCATCAAGAACATCCTCAAGCCCTGACCGTCCGGTCAGCCTGTCAAACGCCGTCCGGGCAACGCGCAGGCCTTCGGCGAGAAGGACTACGTCATTGGCGCTCGCCGCGTCTTCGAGCGCGACGGCTGCCTCACCGACATGCCCCGCCTGCCGCTGGTTGAGCGCAATGGCATCCTCGGCCGGAATGACAGTTCGGGCGAACTCCCCGACTCGCGCAAGCAAGGCCGAAACCCCCTCGCCGGTCAGCGATGAAACCGGCAGTGAACCGGGCTCAACCTCTCGATCCAACAGGTCGCACTTCGAATGCACGCGGACGACGCGCGGATGGTTGAAGCCTTCGCAGGTGTCGCCAAGCCAAATGAGCACGTCAGCGGCGTCGATGAGCCGCCCCGCGCGCTCGACCCCTATGGCCTCGACCTTGTCGCTGGTCTCGCGAAGCCCGGCCGTGTCGGTCAGTCGGACCGGTATTCCGCTGAGAGACAGCGGCACCTCGATATGATCGCGCGTGGTTCCCGGAATGTCGGTAACGATCACTCGTTCCTCGCCGACTATCGCATTGATAAGACTGGATTTTCCAGCATTTGTTGGACCAGCGATCACTACTCTCACGCCGTCCCTCAGCGGCTCGACGCGCGGCCGCTCCAGCCACTCTCGGAGCTCCGCCGCGAGCTCCCCACAACCCTGCGGCAACGCCGGGTCGATCGACGAATCGTCCTCATCATAATCGATCGCCCGCTCGGCCCCGGCCGAGAGACCAAGCAGTCGCTCCTGCCAAGCGGCGATCTGCTTCCTGAGGCCCCCCTCGGCTAACGCAAGTGCGGCTTTGCGCTGCGCTTCCGTCTCTGCCTCGATGAGGTCGGCAAGGCCCTCCGCCTCGGTAAGATCGATTCTCCCGTTTTCGAAGGCGCGTCGCGTGAACTCGCCCGGCTTAGCGGGCCTGAGGCCCTCGATTCCGCTGAGCGCCGCAATCACGGCATCCACCACGGCGCGCCCACCATGGCAGTGGAGCTCGACCGCATCCTCGCCGGTCGAGCTCGCAGGAGCATCGAAACGGAGCACGATCGCGTCGTCGAGCAGCTCTCCGGTGACCGGGTGCCGCAGTTCGCGCACCGCGGCCATTCGCGCTTCCGGCAATTCCCGGGCGATCGCCTTCCCGGCAGCGTGCGCCTGCGGACCACTGATCCTGACAATCGAGATCGCGGCTGGTGGGCGGCCGCTCGATAATGCGAAGATGGTTTGCTGCTGGTCCATTGCTTCGCCGCCTTAGGCGAACATCGGCGCAACGTCGTGCCAGCCCTCCCAGATCATCTTCAGCGCGACGTAGAGGATCATCAGGAGCCCGGCCCAGGCGAGCAAGGGGAAGCGATGAATCAGCCGAGCGACAAAGCTTGCCGCGACTCCCATGAAGGTGACCGACAAGACAAGCCCGACAAACAACACGGCGGGATGTTCGCGGGCCGCCGCGGCGACGGCGAGAACATTGTCGAGGCTCATGCTGAGATCGGCGAGGGCGATCTGAACCGCCGCCTGGACGAAGGTCTTGGTCGCCGGAGGTCCCTCGACAGCCGCCGTCTGCGGATCGTCGGCGACCACTTCCCTGCTCGGTCGCAACTCGCGGAACATGTTGTAGGCAACCCACAGCAGGAGCAGGCCGCCTGCGAGAAGCAGGCCGGTGATCTTCAAAAGCTGGGTGGCGATGAGCGCGAAGGCGATGAGAAACACGACCGCCATGCCGACGCCGAGCAGGATTACCCGGCGCCGCTCTCTGGCCGGGAGTCCCGACGTCAGCGTTCCCATGATGACGACATTGTCGCCGGCCATGGTGAGATCGATCAGGATCACCTGAACAAGAACAGCCAATCCTGCAGGCGTCAGGATCTCGGCGAAATTGAACATCCCGTCCGGCATTACGCGGCGGAAGCCTTACTGGTTCATCGAGGCGAAGAAATCCTCGTTGGACTTGGCGTCTTTCATCTTGTCGAGCAGGAACTGCATGGCATCCACGGTGCCCATCTGCATGAGGATCCGCCGCAGCACCCACATCTTGGTGAGGACGTTCTGTTCGACCAGCAACTCCTCCTTGCGAGTGCCCGACTTGCCGACATCGAGCGACGGGAAAATCCGCTTGTCGGAGACCTTGCGATCAAGAACGATCTCGCTGTTGCCGGTGCCCTTGAACTCTTCGAAGATGACCTCGTCCATCTTGGAGCCGGTATCGATCAGCGCCGTCGCGATGATCGAGAGCGAGCCGCCCTCCTCGATGTTGCGCGCGGCACCGAAGAAGCGCTTGGGCCGCTGCAGCGCATTGGCATCGACACCCCCGGTCAGGACCTTGCCCGAGCTCGGAACGACCGTGTTGTAGGCGCGACCGAGGCGAGTGATGGAGTCGAGGAGGATGACGACATCCTTCTTGTGCTCGACCAGTCGCTTGGCCTTCTCGATCACCATCTCGGCGACCTGGACGTGGCGGCTGGCCGGCTCATCGAAGGTCGAGGAGATGACCTCGCCGTTGACCGAGCGCTGCATGTCGGTGACCTCTTCCGGTCGCTCGTCGATCAGCAGCACGATGAGGATCACTTCGGGATTATTGTCGGTGATCGCCCGGGCGATATTTTGCAGCAGCACCGTCTTGCCGGTCCGCGGCGGCGCGACGATCAATGCGCGCTGGCCCTTGCCGAGCGGCGAAACGATGTCGATCACCCGCGCCGACTTGTCCTTGATGGTCGGGTCGAGCGTATCGAGCTTCAGCTTCTCGTCGGGATAGAGCGGCGTCAAATTGTCGAAATTGACACGATGGCGAACCTGCTCGGGATCATCGAAATTGATGGTGGTGACGCGGGTCAGCGCAAAATAGCGCTCGCCCTCCTTGGGCCCGCGGATCTCTCCCTCGACGGTATCGCCGGTGCGCAGACCGAAGCGGCGGACGACCGACGGCGCAACATAAATGTCGTCAGGACCAGCGAGATAATTCGCCTCGGGCGAGCGAAGAAAGCCGAAGCCGTCGTTGAGCACCTCGATGGTGCCGGCGCCCATGATCTCGACGCCATTCTCGGCCTGAACCTTCAGGATCGAGAACATGAGGTCTTGCTTGCGCATCGTCGACGCGCCTTCGACACCCATCTCCTCGGCCATTGCGACCAGGTCGGCGGGGGTCTTCTTTTTCAAATCTTTCAAATGCATAGGATATTCTTTTCTTGGGAAATGGGCCTCGAGCTTCTCAAATCTGGTCGAAAGCTGAGAGGCGGCAGGACGCCGCTTGGACTGGAAGGAACGGCGGCCGGCGGAGAAACACTGGCCGGAGCCGTTCTTTGATTGAGGTATGTCTAGGCCGGCCCGCTGTCAATCAGCAGCCGTGCCGAAGTTCAGAACGGTTTGACGATTACCAGCACCACGATGATTGCGGCGGCGATCCCCGGAATCTCGTTGATGATCCGTACAGCCTTACCGGAGAGAGCCCGCTCGCCCTTTGCCAGTTTCTTACCGTAATAGCCGAGCCAACCCTGGTAGGCACTCAGGCCAATCACCAATGCCAGCTTGGCGTGGAACCAGCCTTCCGTCCACGCACCGACGTCGAACGCCAGCATCAGGCCAAGAATCCAGACCACGATCATGGCCGGCGTCAGGATGATCGACCTGACCCGCGCCTCTCGTTCGATCCATGCCCGGTCCTCGGGCGAACCGACAGTGGCTTCCTGGTGATAGACGTAGAACCGCGGCAGCAGGAACAGCCCCGCCATCCAGAAAATCACAAAGGTGACGTGGGCAGCCAGGACCCAATAATGTGCAGGGCCGAGCCATCCCAGGAAATGCGTCAATTATCCCCCTTCACCAAGGCGATCAGTTGCTCGACATGCGCGATTGGCGTGTCTGGCAGGATTCCGTGCCCGAGATTGAAGATGTGAGGACGGTCGGCGAATGCGTCAAGGATTCGCTTCACAGCGACCTGCAGCGGCGTCCCTCCGGCAAACAGCGCCAAGGGATCGAGATTGCCCTGTAACGGGAGCTTCGGCGGCAATTCCTTGGCCGCCCATAAGGGATCGACTGTTTCATCTAGCCCAACAGTGCTGACTCCCGTCTCACGCACATAGGCCGCGAGCTTTCCGCCTGCGCCTTTGGGAAACCCAATGACCTTCACGTTGGGATGGCGTTGGTTCAACGCCGCAACCATACGGGCAGTAGGTGCGATGACCCATTGCTCGAATTGCGCCGGCGAGAGGCTCCCGGCCCAGCTATCGAATAATTGCAGCACCTCCACGCCCGCCTCGACCTGTCCGGAGAGATACTCCAGCGTTACGGATTCGATCCGCTCGATGATCGCAGCAAACCTGTCGGGATCCGCGTAGGCCAGTCGACGGGCCTCGGTCTGACCGCGGCTCCCCTGCCCCGCAATCATGTAGGTTGCGACCGTCCATGGGGCACCGGCAAATCCGATCAGGGCCTTCTCCGGACCGAGCGCGGCCTTCACTTTCCGGACCGTCTCATAGATCGGCTCGAAGCGCGCGAGATACGGCGTAAGGTCGTCCAGATCCCCGTCAGCCAGGGTCGGCGTCAGACGTGGCCCTTCGCCGGTGATGAACGTGAGGTTCTGCCCAATGGCGAAGGGAACGATCAGGATGTCGGAAAAAAGGATCGCCGCATCGAGCCGAGGAAAGCGTCGCAGCGGCTGCAGCGTGATCTCCGCCGCTGCATCGCTATCGTAAACCAGGTCGAGAAAGCTCCCTTTTTCCTGCCGCAGCTGGCGATACTCGGGCAGATAGCGGCCGGCCTGGCGCATCATCCACATCGGCGCGGGACTGCGTCGGTCACCGTCTAGTACGGCGAGCAAAGGCTTTTTCGGAAGCTTGGAAGGCTTCGAGGCCACCCTTCTTCTCTCCCTTATATATTTAGAATCTAAGATTGATGTAGTTGATTGGGGCGGGGGTTGCGGGGTTTAGGCAGCCTTTCCCGAATTGCCAACAAGCGCCCGTTCGTCTGGCCCTCTGTGACAGCACGAGTCGTGGTGATTCCCACCCATGATTCACAGGCTGCGGATCGATTTCTTCCCCGGGGATGAATCATTGAATGATTGTTTCCAGGAGGAGCTGAAATAGTCAGTTGAGGTCGCCCCCAGCACCGCGGTAGCTGTCATTCAGTCCTTTTCCACAAGGTTGTTCTTTCTGGCGCTGATCCTTGCCTCGACCAGTACGATCCGGCGTCAGATGCTGGATGCAGCAGGAGTTTCGTACGATACTGTAGGTCCCGATATCGATGAGTCCGCCGTCAAGGCGCGCTTTTTCGATGGCGCCGCAATCGCTTCGCAGCTGGCTGCGGCGAAGGCGCTCAGCGTCACCTTCGATGATGACTGGGTGATCGGCAGCGACAGCGTGGTCAGCGCCGGCGGTCGATTGTTCGACAAGCCGCGGAACCGCGAGGAGGCCGCTGAGCACCTGCGCTACTTCTCAGGCAAGGAGATGTTGCTGACGAGCGCCGTGGCGCTCGCCCGTGCCGGCGCGCTCGACTGGAACCATGTCGAAACCGCGAGTCTGCTGGTCAGGCCCCTCTCGGACGGGTTCATCAGTGCCTATCTCGATGCCGAGTGGCCCGAAGTCGGCTACACTGTCGGTGTGTTCCGGCTGGAGGCGCGTGGAGTGCAACTTTTCGAGCATATCGACGGGGACTATTTCACAATTCTCGGCATGCCCTTGATCCCACTTCTCGGCGCACTTCGGGAACGGGGCCTGCTGCTCGCATGATCCGAATTGCGCTCACTGGTTCGATCGGCATGGGCAAATCGACCGTGGCGAAGATGTTCGGGCGGTTTGGCCTACCCGTGTTCGACGCTGACGCCGTGGTTCGCGCCCTTCAGGGCCCCGGAGGTGGCCTGGTCAGGAAAATTGGCGAATTATTTCCCGGCTGCGTTCGCTGCGGCACGCTCGACCGGGAGTGTCTCGCTCAGATCGTTCTTGCGGACCGCGACAAGCTCGCGCTTCTCGAAGGCCTTGTCCACCCAGCCGTCATTGACGCGCGCAAGGCGTTCATCGCGGCGCATCCGGACGCCAAGGCGCTGGTGTTCGAGATTCCGCTGTTGTTCGAGACGGGGGGCGAAAAGGAGTTCGACAAGATCGTCGTGGTTTCCGCTCCGGCAGAGATCCAACGCGCCCGAGTCCTCGAAAGGGCGGGAATGACCGCGGCCAAGCTCGATTCGATTCTCGCTCGCCAGACGCCGGACCAGGAAAAGCGAAGTCGCGCTGACTTCGTGATCGAAACCGGCACAGACCTATCCACAACTGAACAGCAAGTGCGCGACATTCTGGCTTGTCTCGGAGTCACACCCGCCCGATAGATTCCCCAATGCGGGAAATCGTGTTTGATACGGAGACCACGGGCCTCAATCCGGGCGGCGGTGACCGCATGGTCGAAATCGGCTGTGTCGAGATGTTCAACCGCGTCGAAACCGGCCGCCATTTCCATGCTTATTTTTTCCCTGAACGCGACATGCCGTTCGAGGCGGAAATGGTGCATGGCCTGACCTCTGCATTCCTTTCCGATAAGCCGCTGTTCGGCGACAAGGTCGATGACTTGTTGCAGTTCATCGAAGATTCGCCGCTGGTCGCCCATAATGCGGGCTTCGACTTCGGCTTCCTCAACTTCGAGCTCGAGCGCGCTGGACGGCCAACGGTTTCGATGCACCGGATGGTCGATACGCTCCAGCTGGCACGAGCCCGGCATCCAGGAGCAAAGCACAGCCTGGACGCCTTGTGCATGCGCTTCGGTATCGATCGAAGTCAGCGCATCAAGCATGGCGCGCTGCTCGATGCGCAGCTGCTAGCCCAAGTCTATGTCGAGCTCACCGGCGGACGGCAGATCGGGCTTGGCCTGGTCGCCGATACAGGCTCCGTCGCTGCCGCTCAGTCGGCGCGGACGGTCACGACCCGGGAGCTTCGTCCGGCTCGGCCGCATGCCCCTCTGGCAGAGGAACTCGAACGCCACCGCGCGTTTATTGCCAAGCTGGTCAACCCGCTCTGGGAACGCTTCGCGTCCGCCAATTAGGGGCCGGTTGACGTTGCCGTCGGCGCGGTCCTAAGCGCCGCCAGACACGAAGGAGCCGGCAAGTGGACGTACGGGTCGCGGGTCACCAGGTCGATACCGGCGAGTCGCTCAGGGATCATGCCCAGCAGCGAGTCGCGGAAATCACGGACAAATATTTCTCGCGCTCGGTGGGCGCGAATGTCACCTTCGGGCGGGGGCCGAACAACGACTTCACCTGCGATATCGTCGCCCCGGTCGTCCAGGGCGTCGTGCTGAAGGCGAGCCACAGCGCGCGCACGGCCGAAATGGCGTTCAACGGCGCTGCTGACCGGATCGAGAAGCAACTGCGGCGCTACACTCGACGACTCAAGGACCACAAGGTTGACGAGGAGGCGCAAGCCTATGTCGAGAACGCCGGCTACACGATCTTTGCGGGACCCTCACCCGAAAGCGAGGGCGCCGACTTCCCGACCATCGTTGCCGAGACTCGGGTCGACATTCCCCAATCGAGCGTGTCCGACGCGGTCATGCTGATGGACTTGCGCAACACGCCGGCCTTGATGTTCAGGAACAACGCGACGGGCGAGTTCAATATGATCTATCGGCGCGAGGACGGGAATATCGGCTGGGTCGAGCCGCATACCGACTGACGCCATTTCCCGATTCAGACGACCAGGGTGCGACCGGTCGCACCCTTGACGAGTTTCACCCGTATGCAGCTTGCCGATTTCCTCGATTGTGATGCGATCAAGACCGCGCTGCCCGGCGGCAACAAGCGTTCGCTGATGAAGCAGCTGGCCGAGCTGGCGGGGCAGCGAATCGGCGCGGAACCCGCCGCGGTCTTGTCCGGCCTCAACGAGCGGGAGCAATTGGGCTCGACCGGATTCGGGCACGGGGTCGCCATCCCTCACGCGAAAATCGACGGCCTCACGCAAATTTATGGCATGTTCGCGCGGCTGAGCGAACCCGTCGACTACAAAGCGATCGATGGCCGACCGGTCGATCTCGTCTTCCTTCTCCTCTCCCCCCCGGACGCCGGGGCTGAGCATTTGAAGGCCCTTGCGGCGATCAGCCGGGTCACGCGCGACGGAGCCACGCTCGAACGGTTGCGCGGCGCTCGCAGCCGCGATGCGCTCGCAGCCGTGTTGATGGGCGCTGACGAACGGGACGCCGCCTGAGCGGCGACCGCCTTCCGACGCACGTCGAGGTCGCCGGCCTTTTGCGCCGGGTCTCGTCAGAGGGCGGTTTCGCGACAGTAACGAGAAGGGGAGATCGGGAACGAGGCTCACTGCTCATTTTCATCAGCAGTCGCGGCACGCATGTTGCGTCGCTCGAACGCGTTCTGAACCTGGACGGAAGCTACGGCTGGCAGCGCGTCGGACCGGGCGAATCGGCCGGTTCCGACGAAATTGCTGATTTTCTCGCCCGGCGAGCACGGTTCGACGAAGATTTGTGGGCAATCGAACTGGATATCGCGGACCCCGAACGGTTCATCGCTGAAACGACCTTAACGGGTTGACCCTTTGCCACCACCGGTGAAACCTGCCTGCCAACAACAAGAGCGGGGGGCATTTCCTCAGGCACATCGGCCGGGAATGCCACGCAAGACGGGGAATCACCACGAGCGCTTCCAATAGTATTCGGGAAGTATAGGCGCACGGTTTTGGCAGGTTCACCGCACGTTTTACGGTCAGAATGTTGGCTTCTTTTCGCACAGCGCTGCTGATGGTTGCTGCGCTAACAGCGACGATTATTGCTCCGGCAAATGCCGGACCTTCGGGGGAGCCCCTGCTTCCCGCCGCGAGCCCGAGCCTTCCAAAGGTGTCGGTGCCGGAATTGCTCGACCCTCAGGGCGAGCCAGCTTTGTCCGCTCCCCAGACTTCTGATTCCCAGCCGAGCGCAGAGCTGGAGCAGAATGACCAGCGCGCGGTGAAGCCCACCGGAGACCTTGCTTCGATGGTCGCTCAGCTCCGTGCGCCCGAAGCCGGCAACCACGAACTCGATTGTCTCGCGACGGGCATTTATTTCGAAGCCAAGGGTGAGCCGCTCGCCGGCCAACTCGCGGTGGGTAAGGTAATCGCCAATCGCACCGAGAGCGGCGGCCGCTTTCCCGGAACCTATTGCGGCGTGCTATTCCAGCGCGGCCAGTTCTCATTCGTTCATGGGCATTCGCTGCCAAGCGTCAGCCACGAAAATCGCCAGTGGCAAACTGCGGTCGCGATCGCCGAGATCGTCGACCAGGACCTTAAAGAATCCCCGGTTGGCGACGCGCTCTTCTTTCATGCGCGTTATGTAGCGCCCGGCTGGCATGCCAAGCGCGTGGCCTCGATTGGCAATCACGTCTTCTACCGCTGAGCCTCATTCAGCGGGTAACAGAGCGGGTGGGCCTTTGGGCTCGCCCGCTTTCTTTTTGTGCTGGCCGATTTTCGCTTATTCCTCCGATTGGCTCTGTTCTCACATTGTTCTAGGCTCGGTTGATGGCCAGCGCCCTCGAGTCCCCATGCTTCACCGAGGCGCCGATCGCGGCTGAGGTCGCGCGCGGCGTCACCCGCCTATTTTGTCGGCAGGACCTCTTCGCGGTTTGCGAAATGCCGCTTCCGAACGGCCGCCGCGCCGATCTCATGGCGATCGATCCGAAGGGAAGCTTCACTATCGTCGAGATCAAGGTCGCCAAGGGCGATCTGCTCGGCGACTGCAAGTGGACCGACTATCTCGATTATTGCGATCGCTTCTTCTGGGCAGTGCCGTCGCATCTCGCCCGAATCCTCGAGGACGAACGATATTTGCCGCAAGCCGCAGGCCTCATCGTCGCCGACCGTTATGACGCTGCGATCGTTCGCGACGCCGCGCACCGACCGCTGCCGCCCGCGCGACGGAAAGCAGAGCTGCTGCGATTCGCTCGACGCTCCGCGCGGCGGCTGGCGGTGCAGGTCGACCCGTCGCTCGGCGATCTTACTTAGCGGCGGTCGCTGAAGCCGGCTTCGGCCTCTTGTCCTCGATCATCTTCAGGATGTCTCGCGCGTGCGCATCGCGTGCCGCATAATCGCGTGCAGAATAGCCGGCGGCATGATCGGTTTTGTCGGGGTCCGCACCCTGGCGGAGCAGGACGCGGACGATTTGGGGCTGGTGCTGTTGCACTGCGACGATCAGCGGAGTCTCGCCCATCCGGTTGGTCCCGTCGACCTTGGCGCCGAGCCCGATCAGCCATTCTACCGCCGGCTCAAATCCTACACGCGCGGCTTCGATCAGCGGTGTATCGCCGTCCTTGCCGCCGAGGTTGGGATCTGCGCCCTTATTGAGGAGGAACCCCGTCCACTGCTCGTCGCCCCGGCTAATGGCAATAATCAGTGCGGTGTCGCCGTCGGCGTCCTTGGTGTTGATGATGCCCTGAGGATGGGAGTTGAGGATCTCGATGGCCTTGTCGCCATCGCTCTTCTTCACCGCCTCGACGAAATCGTAACCTGGCGGGGTGAGCTGCTGCGCAATCACCGGCGAAGCGGCGAGGGTGGCCGAGAGAAGAAGAGCAAAAGCTAATTGTTTCACGACCTTAAGCCTCAAGAAGTCCGCTGGACAGCGCGGCGATAGCAGAGCAAGGCTCGACTTCAAATGAACGCCGATGCGCCTTTCTGGGAAAAGCCTCTCGCGAGCCTGGATCGTGGCGAATGGGAAGCGCTTTGCGATGGTTGCGGGCGATGTTGTGTCCATAAGCTCGAGGATGAGGAGACGGGGCTCCTTTACCCGACCAACGTCGCGTGCAAGCTGCTCGATCGCAGGAATGGCCGCTGCCTCGATTACAAGCGCCGGATGAAGCTGGTCAGCGATTGCGTGAAACTCGACCGCACAAATTTAAGCGGGCTCGATTGGCTTCCAGAGACCTGTGCCTATCGCTTGCGGGCCGCCAACGAGCCGCTTCCGGCGTGGCATTATCTGATCTCGGGAAGCCGCGAGACGGTGCACGAGGCCGGCCAGTCGACCCGCGGCTGGACCGTTAGCGAAGATGATGCGGGGGAGCTCGAATATCATGTGGTCGAACGGCCGCTCTGAAGCCGCCCTCCAGGCGGCTCT
Organism: Sphingomicrobium sp.; assembly: GCA_035691585.1. Lineage (GTDB taxonomy): Bacteria > Pseudomonadota > Alphaproteobacteria > Sphingomonadales > Sphingomonadaceae > Sphingomicrobium. The sequence continues at coordinate 13,088 of DASSIU010000189.1, forward strand.
TCCAGCGCCGATCGAAATCCGTCCTCTCAAGAGTGCCAAGCGATTGCGCCTGCGCTTCGACGAGGCGAGCGGGTCATTCAAGCTCACCTGTCCGTGGCGGACCACTCGCCAGGCGGCGCTGAGATGGGCGCTCGACCAGCGCGAGTGGATCGAAGCGCAACTGGCGCGGGCCGAGCCCCCGCTCCCGCTTGAGCCGGGTGCGGTCATTCCCGTCGAAGGGGAGCCCACGCGTATCGTGTGGGACGCGGATGCTCCAAGGGCGCCAATTCTGGGCGGTGGTGAGCTGCGCTGCGGCGGGCCAGTGGAAGGCGTATCCCGCCGGATCGAGCTATTCCTGAAGCGCCGGGCGCTCGAGGTAATGAGCAGCGAAGTCGCCGACTATGCGGTCGCAGCCGACGTCATGGCGTCATCCGTGAGCGTCGGGGACGCGGGCTCGCGGTGGGGCAGCTGCTCTTCGACGGGGCGGATTCGCCTCAGCTGGCGTCTGATCCTCGCACCACCGGCGGTGCGCCGTTATGTCGTCGCGCATGAAGTTGCGCATCTCGTGCACCTCGATCATGGCGCCAGGTTCAAGGTGCTGGAGTCGCAACTCTACGGGCCCGGAGTCGCCGGGGCGAAGATGGCGCTACGTAATCTGGGGCCGCAACTCCGCAGGGTCGCCCGGCGTCGTTGACTGCGGTTGCGGCGGCGGCGGTCGTCGGCGAGGAGGGGGATATTGCGGCGGCGGTGGCTGCTGCTGTTGCTGCTGCGGCGGGAACGCCTGATCGAGCTCCTGCTGGGTCGGTTCGCCCGTACCGTCCGGCCTGACCATAGGCTGCTGCTGCGGGTTGCCGGGCTCCGGCTGCGGCTGGTTGGCGAGTGGCATTCCATTTTCGTCGACCATCGGCTGTATGCCGTTGGCATCGATCGGCTGGTCCCCGTACAGTTCTTCCTCCGGAGTCAGCTGCCAGTCCGGCATCGGCACTTGCGTTTCGAACTGCTCGACCGGCCGGTTGGCGACCGCGACACTCATGAAATCGTGGAACGCCCGCGCCGGCGCGGTACCGCCCTGCAGGCCTCCGACCGGCTTGGCGTCGTCGCGGCCCATCCACACGCCCGTGGTCAGGCCGCTCGAAAAGCCGATGAACCAGCCGTCCTTGTTCGAGGTCGTCGTCCCGGTCTTTCCGGCGACGGGGCGGCCGATCTGCGCGGCCCGGCCAGTACCGGACAGCACCGCAGACTGGAGCAGGTCGGTCATCTCCGCGGCCACCCATGGCGCGACCAGGACACGCTGATCATCCGCCTCATGCTGGTAAAGCAGGCGACCATCGGCGGTCACCACGCGCCGAATTCCGTAGGGCGTCACCGCGACCCCCTTGTTCTGAACCGAGGCGAACGCACGCGCCATGTCGATCAGACGGACGTCGCTTGTCCCAAGCACCATCGAGGGATAGGTCGAGATGGGCGTCGTGATCCCGAACCGCCGCGCCATGTCGGCAATGGTCGAGAAGCCTACCTGCGCCCCGATCTTGGCGCTGACCGTGTTGAGCGAGCGCGAGAACGCCTCGCGCAAGCTGACCGGTCCCAGATTCTCGCGTTCGGCGTTGCGCGGACTCCAGCCGTCGATGGTGACCGGTTCGTCGACGATGGTGTCGGTCGGCTTCATCCCTGATTCGAGCGCGGCGAGATACACGAACAGCTTGAAGGAGGAGCCGGGCTGTCGCTCGGCCTGCGTCGCTCGATTGTAGATCGACGTGACATAGTCTTTGCCCCCGACCATCGCCCGGACCGCGCCGTCGCGGTCGATCGAGACGAGCGCGCCCTGGGTGCCGTCGGGCGCATTGGCGCGGATCGCCTTGTCGGCGGCGGCCTGCATGCCCGGATCGAGTGTCGTCCACACATCGATCGGGTCGTTGGTTCGGTCGATCAGCGTGTCGAGCTGCGGCAGCGCCCAATCGGTGAAATAGCGGACGCTGTTCTCGTTCGTCGTCTCCTGTATTCGCACGGTCGCCGGGTTGACCTCAGCGGCCGTCTGAGCGTCGATGAAGCCATTCTTGACCATCGTCTGCAGCACGACGCCGGAACGATCGCGCGCTGCCTCGATATCGGCGGTCGGGGAATAATTGGATGGCGCCTTGACCAGCCCGGCGATGATCGCGGCTTCGCCGAGGCTCAAATGATCGGCGCCGTGTCCGAAGAACTTTCGCGATGCTGCGTCGATGCCATAGGCGCCCCCGCCGAAATAGACGCGGTTTAGATAGAGTTCGAGGATCTGGTCCTTGCTGAACTTCCGCTCGAGCGCGAGCGCGAGGATGCCTTCCTTGATCTTGCGAACGAAGTTGCGGTTGTTGGTCAGGAAGATGTTGCGGGCCAGTTGCTGGGTGATGGTGGAAGTTGCGCTCACCCGATGGCCTTTGATCACCGCGCCGCCCACCGCGCGAACCAGGCCGATTGGATCGATCCCAATATGACTTCGGAACCGCCGGTCCTCGGTCGAGATCATCGCAGCACGCATTTCCGGAGGAATCTGGTCGTAGGTCAGCCACTGGCCGAAGCTCGGGCCCATCGACACCAGGACCTGGCCGTTCGCCGCGCGCACGCGGATCATCTGGCCGAGGTCGTTGCGCTTGGTCAGCTCACCGTAGCTCGGCAGATATGCAACGGCGACGGCCACCGCGACGACGAGCGCCAGGATCGAGAGCAACGCTGCATAAGCGAGCCCTTTCAAAATGCTCATGAAGGTGGAGCGTTCTTTGGGAGTCTTTGCGGAACGGGCCATTCAGGCGACTGGGATAGAAAGCTCAGGGCGGCGCGACAATAGCCGCGGCATCGGTCGTGGCGGCATCAAGGTTAGCCGCGCCTTAACCGTGTCTTAGGCGGTGAACCGGTAGACAGTGCTGCATGGGCCTTCTCAAATCTCACGCGTTGCTGTTCGCGGCTGCAATCGCCATGATCCAGCTGTCTTCGCTGGCCGACGCTCAATGCCGTCTGTGCGAGCAGCCGACGACGACGGCCGTCCCCGAGGGCACCTCGAGCGGCGACGTCGACCTCCAGATTGAGACGGAGCTTAGTTTCGACCGTCTGATCCTGATGGGCGCGGGAGTGGGAGCGGCAATCATTCGTCCGGATGGGGCCACCTCGACCGAAGGAGCGGTGATGCAGGTCGGACCGCGTGCAATGGTCGGGTCGGTGCTGGTCCACGGCGAGCCCAATCGCGCGGTTCGGGTCGATCTGCCGCGGCGCATCGATCTTTTCTCCGTGGGCGGGGGCCGGCTGACGCTCGACGATGTCTCTACCGATCTCTCGTCGACGCCGCACCTCGATGCCGCCGGGAACCTCAGCTTCCGCTTCGGAGGCAAGCTGATCATCTCGGGGGACGCCGATGGACCATACCGCGGCGACCTTCCGATCACGGTCGAATATCAATGAGAACGGTCCGATCGGGACCGATTCCTAAGACGCCATTAACCATGACCCTGAGCGAAACCGTAAGCGCTTCTGGTTAATGCGTCGGACACGATGTCGGCCGCGTGCAGGGTCAAGTGCCAGAACAGTGGGGACCAGATGAACAGGCTATTTGCAATCACTACGGCGATTGGAGCTTTGCTGCTCGGGAGCTCGCCCGCCAGCGCCGTCAGTCCGGCGACGCAGGCCACCGCGACCGCAAAGATCTTCAAGCCGCTGACCATCTCGGCGGTGCAGAATCTGGATTTCGGGGTAATTGTGCTGACCGGCGCCAGCTTCTCCGGAGAAGTGGTGACGATCAGTCAAACGGGCGCGCTGACCTGCGGCAGCAATCCAGGGGTTCTCCTGACCTGCTCGGGCGCTCCGCAACCCGCCAAGTACAAGCTGGTCGGTACCAACGACGCGACGGTGACCATCACTTCGCCCGGCTTCAACCTGACCGGTCCGGGAACGCTCGCGTTCACCCCGAGCGCTCCGGCAACGGTCAACCTCGGGGCCAGTGGTTCGACGACCGGCGTGACCTTCGGCATCGGCGGATCGATCACCCTCGCGTCGACGACTCCCGATGGCGTCTACACCGGAACCTTTCAGGTTACCGCCGACTACCAGTGACGATGAGTTTTGCGGCAGCGATGCCGCGAAGTCGGGGAGGGGTCGCCTGTCGGCGGCCCCTTTTTCATGACCGGCCGATCCTGGCGAGACATGGTTGACTAAAATTCAACCATTTCGGTTGTACTCCGCGTCGACCATCGTCGAGGGGCCCGCAGTTGCACCGATCGCAGCGAATAGCAGTGCATGTGCTGGCGGCGCTGTGTCTTGCTGCACGGGCTTCTGTCTCGGCGGCGGCGACGGTGAACGCGCAGGTCACCGCCAATAACATCAAGCCGCTGGTCATCTCCAAGATCCAGAACCTCGACTTCGGCACTGTGACTCTGGGGCCTGGCGCCTGGACCAACGCGACCATATCGCTCTCGCAATCCGGCGTGCTCAGCTGCGCCAATGCGAATGTCACCTGCGCAGGCGCAACGACGGTCGCCCAGTACAATGTGCAGGGGTCGAAGCAATCGTCCGTCCAGATCACCGCGCCCAACGTTACTCTGGTCAATCAGAACGATTCGACCCAGACGCTCACTTTGGTGACCGATGCACCCGCGTCGATCGTGCTGGCCAACTCCGGTTTCCCGGGTTCGAACTTCTCCGTCGGGGGGTCTGTGACGGTCAATTCCGACACCGCTGCGGGAACTTATGTCGGCACCTTCAACGTGACCGTCGATTATTGAGAAGAAATGGCCGGATATGGGCCTTTTTCTCATCATGGTTGACCGAAAATAAACCATTCCGGACCAAAGTCGCGGCGATGGCTCCCGAAGGGAGCAGAAGTGGGGATCGCCGAAATGAACATGTGGACCAGGTCCATCCTTGCCGCGGGGCTGATCGCGGTACCGCTCACCGGGCTTTCAACGGCCGCCAACGCCGGCGTCGGCGACCTTTTGGTTGCGCCGACACGGCTCGTCCTCGATGGTCACAAGGGGGCCGAGGTCATCCTCAACAATATCGGTGACGAACCGGCGACCTACCGACTATCGATCGAATTCCGCCGAATGACGGAGAATGGCGACCTGGTCGACGTCCCGACCCCCACCGACGCCGACAAGAAGACCGAGGACATGATCGTCTACGCGCCGCGAAAGGTCGTGCTTGCGCCGCACGAGCCGCAGGCGATCCGCATCGCCGCCCGGCCGCCGCAGGGCCTGCCCGACGGCGAATATCGCGTGCACATGCTGTTCCGCGCCATTCCGCCGGCCAATCCCGTCGCTCAGCCAGGCGGCGAGCCGCCCAAAGGAGTGCAGTTCAAGCTCACCCCGGTCTACGGTGTGACTATTCCGGTAATTGTTCGCCTCGGCAACCTTCAGGCGACGGCCGGAATCGCGAATGTTCACCTCGAGACGAAGGGCGGGACGCCGGCAATCGGGCTCGACCTAGTGCGTCAGGGATCGCGCTCAACCTACGGTGAAGTCCGCGTGATGAAGGCCGGCGTAAAGGAGCCGATCGCGATCCAGAAGGGCGTGGCTGTCTATACCGAGGTCGGCAAGCGTCATGTCAGCCTCCTCATTCCGGAGAATGAGCGCAGCGCGGCCAGCGGTCCCGTCACGGTCCAGTATCTGGAAACTTTCGACGATGGGAATCACCTCCTCGCCCAGACGCAGGCGGTGCTGCGCTAAGGGTCGGCGAGCCAGGGCGAGCTCGGTCCGATGTCGGGCGGCCGGTCCTGGCTGCGCAAGACGGCGATGCTGCTGGCGCTGTGCGCCGGCAGCGTTGCCGCGTCAGCGCCGCCGCCGACCAATGGCGCGCCGCAGTGGAAAGCCGATCCGGATGAGCAGTTCATCCTCGACGTCAATATCCACCAGCTGCGGCTGGGCGACACAGTCCGCGCCTACAACACGCCGGAAGGCACTTGTGTCGTCTTAGGCGACTTTCTGACGGCGCTGGACGTGCCGATGCGCATTGACCTTACCGCAAGAAAGGCAAGCGGCTGGGCGTTCAAGGAATCCAACAAGATCGATATCGACTATGGCGCGCTTCAGGCGGCCTACGGTGCAAAGAAGGTCGAGCCGATCGCTCCCGGCACCATCCGCGAGGTTCCCGAGGGTTGGTGCGTTCAGACTTCGGCACTGTCGCGCTGGTTCGGAATTGGTGTGAAGCCGCTGACGTCCGGTTCGGTGCTCGTGCTCCAGTCCGATACCAAGCTGCCCGTCGAACTCGCCATGGAGCGCAAGGAGCGCGCAGCCCGGCTGCACCCAGCGACCTTCAGCCTCGCCAGCCTTCCCCAGGTGCGCATCCCCTATCGCATGTGGCGCACGCCTGCGCTCGACTTCGTCGTCAGTGGCGGCGTCACCTATCGCGCGAACGACGGCGTGCGGGTCGATCGGCAAGCCTCGGTCTATGCGGCGGGCGAAATCGCGCATTTGTCCTACGACGCGCAGGTCACGACCAATGCCCAGGGCAAACCGAGCTTGCTCAGGCTGCGGGCATTCCGCTCTGATCCGGACGGACATTTACTCGGACCGCTGAAGGCCACCCATTTCGGGTTCGGGGATGTCGAGGGGCTCGATAGTCGGCTCACCGGCGTGGTCGCTGCGGGGCGCGGCGCGGTGGTGACCAATCGCCCCCTGACTGCGCGCACGGCCTTCGACCGCACCCGCGTTGAAGGCGACCTGCCGACCGGATGGGAAGCGGAAATCTATCGTAATGGCGAACTTCTAGCGTTTGCCAAATCGGACTCGTCGCAGCGCTATGTCTTTGATGATGTTCAGCTTCTTTACGGCGAGAACAAGATTCGCGTGGTTCTTTATGGGCCTCAGGGCCAAATCCGCGAGCGCGACGAGATCCTGAATGTCGGTGAGGACGACGTGCCCAAGGGGAAGACCTGGTATTGGATCGGCGCCAACCAGCCGGGACGCGACCTGGTCTCGCTCGAAAAGCCTCCGGATGACCCCAACCTGCCCAAGACCCAGGCCGCTGTCTCGGTGGAGCATGGGCTCGACACCCGCACGTCCGTCGGCGTGCTGGCGCGAGCGATGCTCATCGACGACCAGCGGCTGACGTTCGTTGAGGGAACTCTTCGTCGGACGGTCGGTCCGGCGCAGGTTGAAGTGAGCGCCGCTCGTGAGTCGAACGGCGGCACCGCCGCGCACGCCCAGATTCTGGGCAAGTTCGGCAATGTGTACGTCAATGCCGAGGCACTTATCGCGAATGATTTTCATTTGCGTGGAGTGGATACGCCGCAAAGCTCGAAGGAGGGGCGGCTCGCGCTCGACATCCCGTTCAAGCTCGGCCAGTCGACGCTTCCGGCGCATGCAGAGCTTCACTACGTGCACCGAACCGACGGGTCCCGTTCGCTCGACGCGGCCGCTCGCCTGTCGGCCAGCGTTGACCGTTTCAATCTCAGCGGCGGGCTTGCATACCACCGCGACTATCTCGCCTCGGGCCCCTCCCCGCCGGGAGAATTGCTGGTTTCTTTCATCGGCAGTGGCCACATCGGCCAGGTGCGTCTGCGCACCGACACAGAATTCGACGTTGCGCCGTCGGCACGGCTCAAGAGCGCCGAATTGTCCGCCTACTGGACCGCGACCGAACACGGAGACTGGGAGACGGACCTGGTCTATGACGGCCTCGTCGATCATTTGCGGGCCCGCGTCACCCATATCCTCCGTTTCGACTCGTTTGCGCTCGCTTTGTCCGGCGAAGCCGCGACCAACGGTGATGTCGCGGTCGGATTCAACCTCAACTTCTCGCTCGACCCGCGCCATGGGTTCATGCTCTCGCGGCGACCGCTCGCCGAGGGGGGAATGGTGCATGCAACCGTCTTCCGCGATCTCAACGACAACGGCATTCTCGATCCCGGTGAGCCCCTCGAAAAGGGCGCGCTAATCACCACCGGTTCGCGCCAGGCGGAGCGCAAGACCGATGCCAGCGGCTCGGTCACGATCGGCGGGCTGACGCCCTACATGCCGATCGCGGTGGGCATTGATTCCGCCAGCCTCGACGATCCGATGCTCGCGCCCAAAAAGGCACTCCAGGTCGTCGTGCCGCGGCCGGGCGTTGCCGCCGACGTGCAGATTGCGCTGGTCGGCGGCGGCGACATCGAAGGCGCGCTGATGAAGAGCGGAGAGCTCGGCTTCGAGGGGGTCGACCTCGAGCTCGTCGACTCGAGTGGCAAGGTTGTGGGAACTGCCCGCACCGATTTCGACGGCTTCTTCCTGTTCGAGCGCGTGACCTACGGCAGCTACACCCTGCGGGTGAACGCCGGCTCAGCGAAGGCCGCGAAGATCGGAGCGGAGTTGGGCATCAAGCTTGAGGTGAATGCGGACCATCCAGTGGTACGGCTCGGCTCGATCCAGCCCCGGCCACCTGTGAACATCGCTTCGGCGGGACCAAGCCAGTCGATCCAGGGAGCGAACTTCAAGTAACCCTTGTGAGATGGTGCGGTCGAGAAGACTCGAACTTCCACGGCCTTTCGGCCACAGCGACCTCAACGCTGCGCGTCTACCAGTTCCGCCACGACCGCACGTCATGAAATGAGCCGGCCTGAGAATGAGCCGGCACTGGCAAGGCGCGGCCCCTAGCAAAGGCCCCGGGGAGGCGCAATGCCGCCCCATTGCGCAGCAATTCGCTCCACATTGGCACAATTCCTAACAGGCCGTTTACCATTCTCCGCGCACTGCGTTAGCAATGGTCGCCATGCTGGTCCTCGCCGCAGCCGCGCTCGCAGTCGCGCCCCCCGCCCCGCGGATGTCGGCAAGTGCGCAGGCGATTGCTACGATCACTGTGATCAACGGCATGCGGCTGCACCTCGATGGCTCGCCGAACCCGGGCGCGCCGGCGCCACATGACTCGACCGTCAAAAGCCCAGATGGCTCCGATCGTTCCGTGAAACTGATTGAATTTCAGTAGCTTACGTGATCACGCGGCAGGCTGGCCAAGGCTGATCGTCAGCTCGTCACCACCCGGCGGGACATTGACTTCCGCGCTGTTGAAGCTCGCGCTGGCGCCGGCTGCCAGCGAGCGCGCCGGGGGAGCGATCGTCCAGCTGTAGACCACTTTGCC
>DASSIU010000190.1:0-8342 GCA_035691585.1 Sphingomicrobium sp.
AACCCGGACAAATACAAGATCCTGGTGTTCGACCAGCGCGGCTGCGGCGAGTCGACGCCCTATGCCAGCCTCGAGCACAATACGACTTGGGACCTCGTCGAGGATATCGAGAGACTCCGCATCGAGATCGCCAAGGTCGAAAAGTGGCAGGTATTCGGCGGCAGCTGGGGGTCCACCTTGGCAATCACCTATGCCGAGACATACTCGGATCGAGTCACCGAGCTCGTGCTTCGCGGAATCTTCCTGTTCGACCAATATGAGCTCGACTGGATGTACAAGGAGGGCGGCGCCTCGCAGGTCTATCCGGACAAGTTCGAAGAATTCCTGGCCCCGATCCCTGAAGACCAGCGCAGCGACCTCGTCGAAGCCTATCGCAAGCTGCTGACCGGCGACGACCAGGATGCGCGGCTCAAGGCCGCGAAGGCGTGGAGCAAGTGGGAGGGCGAGATCGTCACTTTGCTGCCGAGTCCTGACACGGTCGAGCATTTCACGTCGCCCGAGGTCGCCGTCGCGGTGGCCCGGATCGAGAACCACTACATGGCCAACCACGGCTGGCTCGATGAGGGACAGCTGCTCCGCAACGCGACCAAGCTACGGGGAATCCCGGGGGTCATCGTCCAGGGTCGGCACGACACCTGCACCCCGCCGGTCGCCGCGTGGCAGCTTAAGCAGGCCTGGCCCGAGGTGGAGCTCAACATCATCCCCGATGCGGGACACCTGTTCAGCGAGCCGGGCGTGCTCGACGGGCTGATCCGGGCTACCGACCGCTTCGCCGGAGTCTAGAACCGCACTTCAAACAGCTCGTCGAACGCGCGCTCGCCGGCTGCGGTAATGGTGATCGCGCGGCTGTCGCTTCGGCGCTCGGTCCACCCGAGCGCGAAGCAACGGTCGGCCAGCGCGGCGCCGACTGCCCCGCCGACGTGCCAGCGCCGCTCGCTCCAGTCTAGGCAGGGCCGGCAAAGGGTTCGCCGAACCTTCTTGGTTTGGAGCTCGACCCCGAGGTCGCTGAGGAAATCGCCGCCAGCATCGGTGATCAGTCCGCCATCGTCGCTGAGGATGATCAGCCCGCGTGAAGCCATGCTGTCGGCCAGCGCGACTCCGAGCTTGCCGGCGAGGTGATCGTAGCAGGTGCGCGCCCGCGCCATGGCGTCGTCGCAGCGTGATTTGGGTCGGTGGCGAGGCGGACCATCGGTGGCAAGCGCCATCAGATCCTCGAGCACGCGCGCAACGCCGGGCGATGCCAGGCGGAAGTAGCGGTGACGGCCCGTCGAGGTGACCGACACGAGCCTCCCTTCGAGCAACTTTGCCAGGTGCCCGCTGGCAGTCGAGGCGGCGACCCCGGCGCTCAGGCCGAGCTCGGTCGCCGTCATGGCGTGACCGCCGACCAAAGCGGCGAGCATGTTGGCGCGCGCCGGATCGCCGATCAGCGATGCGGCTTCCGCAATGTAGGGTCCGTTAGTCATCCGGCCGATCTACCGCCGCGAGCTGCCGCAGTCTTGCACTAACGTTTCGGTTTCGGCCGAAGCGTCAACCGCCAGGATGATAAACCCGCTCGGTGTGACCTTTCAGCTGCTCGGCGCGGAAATAGACCTCGCGCAAATTGCCAGAGGCGTAGCGCTCCGCCTCGTCTCTGAAGTGTCGCGAGTCGGGATGACCGCTCTCTCCGCCGGCGGTCACCGCGCGGGCACGCGGACCGTTTCGAGTGAACTCGACGACCGCGACAAAGCTGTTTCCGTAGGTTCCATAGAGGCGCCGGGTCGACTTGGGCGCGCGCATCTCGATCGAGGCGAGTGACCCGTATTTTGCGCTGGCGAACGGCACGGGAATACTGGGCTGGGAATCGTCGAAATGCAGGGGCTCCGCGAGCCGCTGGAATCGATTGACATCGCCCCAACGCACATCCCACCGGCCAAAGTCGCGCGTCAGGTTGGCGAGCGCCGCGGTCAGCGCCTCCATCTTCTGCTCCGCCGTCGTGTCTCTGGCGAGCCGGTCCATGTAGCGATTCTTGTCTTCGCTCGCGGGCCGCTTGAGCCGTCTGATCAATTCCTCAGCCCAATAAGTCGCGATTGGCTGAGCAATCGAGTCGGCGCCCCAGCGATAATCCCACGAGCGCAGCGCGCTGATCGGGCCGGCAAGACGCGAGCGGTCAGGGGCGCCGGTGGGAAGGGCATCGTAAGCTGCAAGGAGCGGAGGAATGAGCGCCGCAAACCCCGGTTGGAAGCTGTCGTACGCTGCTCTCTGCAGCTTTTCGAGCGTCCAACCGCTGCTGCCAGTGAGCAGCCGAAGCGCGTGCTGCTCGCGAAAGTTGTCGCCGAAGCGGTCAAAGTAACGCGGGAAAGTGGCTGGATTGAAGGTGTTCGCCCCGGCCGCGCGATACAGCCATGTGTTGGTGTTCTGAACCCAACCGTTCGTTGGATTGATCGTGTTGGGAAGCTCCGAAACGGAGTGCAGGCCGCGCCAGTCAGCCGCCGGATCGCTCCCGTCGACCGGCTTGGTATAATCGAAGCGGTCGTCGCGGCGCGGCATGAATTGCGGAGCGAGCACGGCAATCTCACCCCTGTCGTCCGCGAAGACCGTGTTGTTGGAGCTGTTCGCCTTGAGCTCCGAGATGCGCATGAATGATGCGAGATTGTCGGCCTTGGTTCTGAGATAGCTCTGCTGAAGCGCCTCGACGGGCTTGTTCATCATCGCAAACGCGATCCACCGGCCGTTCTCCGAACGAATGATGGGACCGCGGTGGGTCATGAACGCGTTGAACCGGCGCGAGGCGAGCTGACCGGTGGCAGTGCGGTAGCGGATGGTGATCGGGCGCACGCCCATTGGGCGGCAGGTGCGGCCGTACCAATAGCAATAGCTGGTGCCGCGTCGCTCGACCTTCTCGGAGAACTCATCGACATTATCCACGCCGCTCGATGTGTGCATCCAACCGATGTGAGGGTTGAAGCCCTGGTAGAGGAAGAACTGCCCCCAGGTCGCCGCGCCGTAGGCGTCCAGCCCCTCGTCGCTCGACATCTGCAGTTCGGAGCGAAAATAGAAACTGGTGTGCGGGTTAATGAGAAGCAGTGACCCACCGTCGCTCGTGAGTTTCGGCGCAATGGCAATGCCGTTGGAGCCCTGGGGTTCCAGTTCCACACTCACGTCATGCTGAACTTGTTTCAGCATCCATGCGGGTGACGGCGGGGTGGTCTCCGAAATGGACCCTGAAACAAGTTCAGGGTGACGCCCCGAATAGAACTCCTGCAGTTTGTCGAGGTCGATCCGCTCGATATCGCCGCCGATGCTGCCCTCGGTGAAACTCAGTGCCATCCAGGGCTCGAAATGCGTGAGCGCGCGCGGATGGACGTTCGGATGGGTGGCGAGGAAGTAGTTCAGCCCGTCCGCCCAGGCATCCATCAACTTGCGCATTTTAAGCGGGCTAGCCGAATAATCGGCCTTGAGCTCACCATCGCTGACGTAGAGCCGCGCGCGCAAATCCTGCCAGATCGCTTTCTCGCCGTCCGCCTCGGCGGTGCGGCCCAGGCTGGTCAGATAATTTGCCTCGATCCGCGGGAAGTCGTCTTCCGCCTGAGCGTAGATCATCCCGAACACGGCATCGGCGTCGGTCTTGCCGTGGACATGCGCGATCCCCCAATCGTCGCGGGTGATGGTCACTCGAGAAGCTTCGGCGCGCCAGCGGCCAAGCTCTGGGGAGGATGCAGCGGTGAGGAAAAAAACGAGCGGGGCTAGAGCGGCAACGCTAGTCTTACGCATCCGGCAATGCTTGCTTCGCCTCGCCCCAGCCCGCAAGCATCTTCGACGAGGCGCGGTCGAGCAACTCCTCTGCGTCTTGGATGCTGAAATGGTGGCCGCTGTCGTAACGGTCCAGCTCTTCCCATGCGACCGGCGCCGACACGGGCGCACCTTCGCGGGCCCGGGCTGAATAAGGCATGACCGCGGTCGCCCCACGCTGGTTGCGCAACCAGTCGAGGAAGATGCGGTCCTTGCGCTGAACTTTCCGGATGTTGGCCGTGAACGTCTGCGGCTCGGCTTCGGAGATCGCCCGGCTGAATCGCTCGGCAAAGCTCTTCACCGTTGGCCAGTCCTTCGACCGATCGAGCGGAACGACCACGTGGACACCCTTGCCGCCTGACAGCAGCGGGAAGCTCTTCAGGCCGAGATCTTCGAGCAGCGCCTTCAACCGGACAGCCGCGGCTTTCACCTTGTTGAAGTCGAGCCCGACGTCGGGATCGAGATCGAACACGAGCCGGTCGGGATATTCGACCTTGTCGACCTTGCTCCCCCAGCCATGAAACTCGATCGTGCCCATCTGCACGCTCGCCAAAAGCCCGCGGATGTCGTCGAAATAGAGATAATCCTCGACGGCGCCGTCGCTCTCCTCGATCGGGATATGCTTCACATGCGGGCCGAACGTGCCCTTGTCGTGCTTCTGGAAGAAGCATTCGCCGGTGCGGCCGCCCGGACAGCGAATCAGCGTCATGGGGCGCTCCGCCGCGTCGATCATGATCAATGGCTCGATCGCCGCATAATATTCGGCGAGATCCTTCTTGGTGAGCTTCAGCTCGGGGAAGATCACTCGCTCGGGGCTGCTGATTTCGATGCCGAAATCTTCGGCCGAAGCTCGCGCCCCCTTCCTCTTCCGGTCGCCCTTCTTTTCGGTCGCTTTCAGCTTCTTCGGCTCCTCCACGACGACCTCCGATGCTGGCTTGTCCTCACGCAGACCGATGAAGCTCGGATGGCGGAGGATGCCGTCATCGGTGAACTCGCTGAAATTGATTTCGGCGACCAGCTTCGGCGTGATCCAGTGCGCGCCCTTGCGATCGGCGCGGGGTACCTCGATCGGCGCCTTGTCGATCTCGAGCGGCTTCATTCTTTCCATCAGCTCCTGGATCAGCTTGCCGTTGAACCCCGTCCCGACCTTGCCGACGTAGGTGAGCTTGCCCTTCTCCTTCGCCGCGAGAAGCAATGAGCGGAAGCCGAGCCGCTTGTCGCTTTCGGACCAGCCGACGATCACGAATTCCTGGCGCTGCGTGCATTTTACCTTGAGCCAGTTGCGGGTCCGGGTGCCACTGTACGGCGCGCTCGCCTTCTTCGAGACGATCCCCTCGCCGCCCATCTTGCAGACCTCCCGGAAGAGTTCCTCGCCGCGGCCGATCACATGATCGCCGTAGAGGATTGGCGCCGGAACGGTCCTCAGTAGCGCAGCAAGTCGCTCCTTGCGCTCAATGTTCGGCAGGCGGCGGATGTCCTCGCCGCGATCGATCAGCAGGTCGAACGCATAGAAGACGAGGTTGGCGCCTTGTCGCTCCTTGAGCGTCGCCTGGAGCAGCTGGAAACTGGGCTTGCCATCATCGTCGAGCGCTACTGCCTCCCCGTCGATCAGGCACCCGACGGGAAGCCGCGCCGCGGCCTTGACCAGCGCCTTGAACTTGTCGCTCCAGTCGAGGCCCTTGCGCGTCCACGCTGTGGCGACGCCGTCCCCGACGCCGAGCAGCAGGCGGTAGCCGTCGTACTTATATTCGTGAATCCAGCTGGTGCCCGAAGGCACGTCATCGACCAGCGTCGCGAGTTGCGGTTCCTCGAACGGCGGCGGTGCCTTGGACGGCTTGCGCTTGCCGCGGCCGCCTTTCTGTCCGCGGCGATTTGATCGCCACACGTCCTCGCCCGCCGCGATCTCGGCCATCGTCCGGTCGGTAGTCACGCTGGTCACGCAATTGTCGACCAACGCGTCGCCGTCCCCCGGATCGGCATATTCGTCGGTGACCTTCTTCAGCATCCACGGCTCGGCCTTCTCGCCCGGCTTGGGCTTGAGCCGGAACATTACCCATTCTCCCTTCATCCGGTCGCCTTCGAGCGTGAAGTGAAGATGGCCCTCCTCGATCGTCTTGCTGGGGTCCTTGCGGGGGTCCGGGATCCAGCGGCCGCGATCCCACAACATCACCGTCCCGCCGCCATATTCATCCTTGGGGATTGTGCCCTCGAAGTCGCCGTAATCGAGCGGATGATCCTCGGTGCGCATGGCGAGGCGATTTTCCTGCGGGTCGAGGCTCGGGCCCTTGGGCACCGCCCAGCTCTTCAGGACGCCATCGAGCTCCAGCCGGAAGTCCCAGTGCAGCCGCGACGCCTCGTGCTTCTGGACGACGAAGCTATCGCCCTTGCCCTTGAGCCTCCGCCCGCGCGGCTCCTTGGTCTTCGAGAAGTCGCGCTTCTTGTTGTAGGTCTCGATATCGAGCGGAACACGCACGGGCATGGCTACGCCCTCTTACGTGCGGGCGCCTTCACCGGTTCCTTCTTGGCGGCGTTCTTCTTTGCCGGCGCCTTCTTCCTGGCCGACTCTTTGGCGCGCTTTTCATCGCCGAGACTCTTCTTCAGCGCGGCCATCAAGTCGATGACGTTCGAGCCCTTCGGCGGCGGGGCATCCGCGTCCGGATCCTCGATGATCTTCTCGCCCTGGTGCTTCTGTTTCTCCTCGATCAGGCGATGAAGCGCATCGACATAGCGGTTGTGGAATTCATTGGGATCGAACTCACCCGCTTTGCGCTCGATCAACATCGAGGCCATGTCGAGGAGGTCCGGGTCGGGCTTCGAATCGCCGATGTCGCGGAAGAAGCCCGTCGATTTGTGCACCTCATCGGCATAGCGCAGCGTCTCCAGCAGCAAGCCGCGGCCGCAGGGCTTCAGCGCCACCACATATTCCTGGCCGCGCATCGCCAGCTGGCCAACCCCGACCTTCTTCGCGGCTTTCAGCGCATCGCGCAGCACGACATAGGCCTCCTCCGCGAGGTCGTCGGCCGGAACGACGTAGTAAGGCTTGTCGAAGAAGGTCGCGTCGATGTCGTCGTCGTCGACGAACTGGACGAGGTCGAGCGTCTTGCGGCTCTCGAGCTTGACGCTGTCGATCTCGTCCTGGTCGAGCAGGACGTAATGGCCCTTGGAGACCTCGTAACCCTTGACGATCTGGTCGCGGTCGACCGGGCCGACGCCAGGCACCACCTTCTCATATTTGATCCGTTGACCGGTGGGCTCATAAACCTGGTGGAACTGGATTTGCGCTCCGCTCCGGGTCGCCGGGAATAGCTCGACCGGGATCGAGACCAGAGCGAGGCGAATTTGCCCTCGCCAGATCGGCCGTGAGGCAGCCATGCGGACTCTCCTTCTTCAGCGGATTCAATTCATTCCGCCACCGAGTCGTTCCGTGTAACTGCTTTCAATGACTGGACAAAGCGCGCGACGTCGCCGTGTCTCGATGCGAGATCGACGATCGCGGAGCCGCAAATGACCCCCCTTGCGCCCGCATCGAGAGCTGCTCGAACGTGCTCCGGCTTCGAGATTCCGAAACCGAAAATCGGCGGCGGGGCCCCTGCCTTTTTCACGCGATCGATCAAGCCGGCATCGAACTGCCCCGCCGCGTGAATGCCGGTGATTCCCGCTCGGCTGACGCAATAAGTGTAGGCTTTTGAGAGGCTTGCGATCCGAGCGAGAGCCGCGTCCGGGGTATTGGCAGCGGCGATCAGGACAGGCTCGATCCCGGCCTGTTCCATCGCACGGGTGAACGGCTCGGCCTCCAGCGCAGGAACATCGGCGACCAGCAGGCTGTCCGCGCCGGCCTCGGCGGCATCGCGCATGAAACCGGCCCGAGCGCGGACGATGTTGGCGTAAGTCAGGATGCCGATCGGTACATCGCTGTGGCGCGCGCGCAACGCTGCGATAAGGTCAAGGCAGTCCCCGACTCGGACTCCGGCGGCAAGCGCGCGCTGTGCCGCGGCCTGGATCACGGGCCCGTCGGCAACTGGGTCGGAAAACGGGATCCCGACCTCAATCATGTCCGCGCCACCCTCGACGGCATCATCGAGCAGCCGCGCGCTCGTTTCGAGGTCGGGATCCCCGAGCATCAAAAAGGCCCCGAATGCGCCGTCACCATCGAGGCGGTCGAACATGGCTGCATAGCGGCTCATGCAAGCAATGCCTGGGCTTGTCGCTCGTCGACAAGCCCTGCTCCCAGCAGGGCTTGCGCTTGATCGACGTCCTTGTCGCCGCGGCCAGAGAGTCCGACGAGGATGGCGATGTCGGGCTCTTGTTCGGCGAGCTTGAGCGCATGAGCGAGGGCATGCGCGGATTCGAACGCGCAGAGGATGCCTTCGCCTTCCGCCAGCGCCTTGAAGGCGGCAAGCGCTTCCGCGTCGGTCGCTCCGACATATTGCGCACGTCCGCTTTCCTTCAGGTACGCGTGCTGTGGGCCGACCGCGGGATAATCGAGGCCCGCTGACACCGACCAGGTATCGGTGATCTGCCCATCTTCGTCCTGCAGCACGTAAGTTTCGGAGCCGTGGATGACGCCGGGCCGC
>DASSIU010000191.1:0-3792 GCA_035691585.1 Sphingomicrobium sp.
TCGAGCCGGCTGCTCGTGCAGGATTCGATTCATGACGAATTTCTCGCCAAGGTCGCCGAGCGCGCGCGGAAGCTCCGAGTTGGCGATCCACTCGACCCCGCCACCGAAGTCGGACCGCTGATCCACCCGCGCCACCTCGACAAGGTCATGAGCTACATGGACGTGGCGAGAAACGAAGGCGCCGAGATCGTCTGTGGAGGCACACGCCACGACTTCAATTCCCAGGGTTATTTCGTTCAACCCACGCTCTTCGGCGGCGCTCAATCTGGGATGCGCATCGCTCGGGAGGAAATCTTCGGACCGGTACTGGCGGCCATTCCGTTCACAGACGAAGAGGACGCCATCTCCAAGGCGAACGACGTCGATTATGGCCTCGCCGCCTACGTCTGGACCCGTGACTCGGCCCGAGCGCTTCGGGTTGCACACGCGATCGAGGCCGGAATGATCTGGGTGAACTCCGAGAACGTCCGTCATCTCCCGACGCCGTTCGGCGGGATGAAGTCGAGCGGGATCGGCCGCGACGGCGGCGATTACAGCTTTGATTTCTACATGGAGACGAAGAACATCGCGGTCGCGCTGGGAGACCACAAGATCCCGAAACTCGGGGTTTAGTTCAGGCAGCTCTTGCTGCCGCTTCCGCCCCGAGGTTCATCACGGCCGCGAATCCGGAGGTCGCGAAGATCGGGATCGGCTCGCAGAACCACACTTCGCCAGCGCTCCCCTCGCAGGCGCCTGCGACGGCAACCAACGTCCGAATCTCGAAGCCGCCTTGGCCGGCGTCGCGCAGCGTCTCCTCGTCGCTGTACGCGGTAAGCGCCGCGCGATCGTTTCGGGTCCAGCGTCGCAGGAATTCCCGGTCCCAGTCGACGTTGATCTTGCCGGAGTTCGGGGTTGCCGGCCAATGCGATATGCCTCCTGTCCCGATCAATGCAATTCGCTCGGGGATCGCGTCACAGGCGGCGCGAACCGCTCGACCGAACTCGTAAGCGCGATCGAGCGGGGTCAGCGGCGGTCCCTGGCAGTTGATGTTTGCCGGAATGACCGGAAGATTGAACCCCGGCGTCAGGAAACTCAGCGGAACCATGATGCCGTGGTCGAACTTCCACTCCTCCGCATAAGCCACGTCGACCCGTTCCATGACCTTCCCGATGATCCGGCGGGACAAGTCGGCATTGCCGGGAATCGTGCGGCGAGGAATTCTCAGCCATTCCGGGTCTTCGATCGGCCCTTGGTAATCTTCCGCCATGCCGATGCAGTAGGCGGGCATATTGTTCATGAAGAAATTCGCGAAATGCTCCGCAGCGACGACCATGATGGCGTCAGGCCGCGACTCCTCCAGCTGCTCGCGCAACCTCGCGAGAGTTGCGAAAAACGGCTCTCGAACCGAAGGATCGGCGCGGTCGGCCCGCGCCGTCATGCCGGGGCCATGACTCATGATTGCGGCGAACACCAGGCTCACACGGCACCTCCCTCGCCGCCGTCCACGGCCGCGTAGATGCCGCCCCTCACCGCTCCGTATTTGGCGAGCCCGTCCTTCATCGCTCGAATATATTCATCCCACGCCAACCCGCGCCAGGCCGCGAAATGCATCAGGATCTGCCCATTCACGCCAAGGACGTAGAGCAGGCCGATATTGTCATTGCGAACCGCATCGGCTTCTTCCTCGGTCAATCGAAAACGCGCGAGCAATGCCTCGCGGCTGGCGACAAACTCGTCCTGGACGCGAGCGTCGCGGTTGAGCTCGTAGAGTAGCTTCTGCAGCGCATAGAGGCTCATTGTCCGCCGATGCTCATGACAAGGGCCATGGCCTATGCCCCCCTCTGCGATGCGGACACAAGAGGATCATTGTTTCCTTTCCAAACTCGGGTTCAGCCTTGCTCCGGTCCCGCGACAATGCGAACAGGATTGCCGCCGTTGGAGCCGACCACGAGTCCGGCAGGAGGTGCCCGTATGAACCGTATCGATACCATGGCGCGCCAGATGACCGCGGCCCGAGCGGTCGAGACAATCGAGATTCCCTCGCTCGAAGGCAAGGTCAGCGCGGAGGAATGGGCCCTTCGGGTCGATTTGGCCGCTGCCTATCGCATCGTCGCCGATTATGGTTGGGACGACCTTATCTTTACCCATCTGTCGGTGCGCATCCCCGGCCCCGAGCACCACTTTCTGCTGAACCCATACAATCTGATGTTCGAAGAGATCACCGCTTCTTCGCTGGTGAAGGTGGACATCGAAGGCAGCGCCGTCGAGCAGACGCCCTTCATCACCAACCCGGCGGGTTTCACGATCCATTCGGCCGTCCACATGGCCCGAGAGGACGCGCAGGCCGTAATGCACCTTCATACACCTGCCGGACAGGCGGTGAGCGCTCAGGCCCACGGACTGCTACCACTCACGCAGGCGGCGATGCTGGTGCGCGATGATATCGCTTATCATGATTATGAGGGCCTTGCCGTCGACCTCGACGAGCGGCAGCGGGTGGTTGAGGACCTCGGCACCAAGAACATGATGCTGCTGCGGAACCACGGTACGTTAGCGGTCGGCGAGAGCATCGGCGAGGCATTCGTCCGCCTCTACACCCTGGAACGCGCCTGTCAGGCGCAGGTGATGGCGCTGACTGCGGGCCAGAATCTCAACAATCCGCCGCAGGGAGCGCCGGAGGTCGCCGCGCAGCAAGGAGCACTCGCGCTTCCCGCCGCCGCCAAACACCTTGCGTGGCCGGCGCTCAAGCGCAAAGCCTATCGGCTCGATCCGGCGTTCGCGACCTGACGGACAGTCCAACAACGGAGGCCGCAATCGCGGCCTCATTGTTGGGTAGCTGGGACAATATCAATCGCTTCGAACCAGCCGCGCCATGGAGAACAGGCAGATCGCGGCGACCACGGTCGAGGCCATTCCGAGGCCGAAGAAAGCCCAGGCCGGAATCACCAACCAGTAGGCGCCCATGACCCCGGCAAGCAGGCTGCCGAGGAACTTGGCGATATACCATGCGCCCATCGCCATCGATGCGAAGCGGACCGGCGCCAGCGATTCGATCAGGGTCAGGCCGACCGGAATGACGAACAGCTCGCCCAGTGTCAGCAGCACGAAGTAGAGGACCACCCACAGCGAGCTGACCCTTGCACCTTCGGGACCGCTTGCCAGAGCGGCGGCAACCATCACCAGCATTGCGCTCGCGGCAATGAGGCAGCCTATCGCCATGCGTCGCAAGAGATGCGCGGTGGTCTCCTTCGCCCGGCCTGAACGCCAGATCCGGATCAGCACCGGGGTTCCAAGGATGATCAGTAGCGGGTTGATCGACTGAAACCAGGTCGCTGGGACGTTCACTCGCGCGCCGAACAGGTCCACCGTGCGATCCGTGAAATCCCGTACCCAGAGGGCGATGACGTTGCCGCTCTGCTCGTATCCGACCCGGAAGAGCACGACCATCGCGGTCATCAGCAGCAGAATGGCGACATGCCGCCGAATGGTTGGCACCGCGTCCGGCTGGCCCTCGGCGGCAAGCATCGCCTTGTTCGGCTCGGCCGGTAGCAACCTCAGGAAACTGCAATAGCCGACCAGCCCGATCGCCATGCCGACGCCGGCGGCGGTAAATCCCCAGTGCCAGCCGTAGAGTTCGCCGAGCGTTCCGCAAATCAAGGGGGCGAGCAGGCCGCCCAGGTTGATGCCCATGTAATAAGCGCTGTAGGCATAGGCCTTCCGCGGGTCGTCGGCGGCGTAGAGGCTGCCGACCTGCACCGCGAGCGGTGGAATGAATAGGCCGTTGCCGAGCGCAACAAGCCCGAGCGCCGGGAA
>DASSIU010000192.1:0-6423 GCA_035691585.1 Sphingomicrobium sp.
CGAGCAGTCCGCGCTCCTCGCCGGTCCACGCCGCGAACAGGAGCGTCCGCTGCGGCCGCGGTCCGTGGGCGAACAGCCGCGCGTCCTCGAGCATCGCGGCGAGCCCCAGCGCATCGTCGGCGGCACCCGGCCGGATCGTCAGGCCGTGCGCGTCGGGCGGACCGACCCCGTACGCATCCCAATGTCCGCCATAGCTGACCGCCTCGTCGGGATGCGAGGAGCCGGTCAGCTTGCCGAGCACGTTATGGCTGGTAATCCGGGAAACGGTGACGGGGATGTCCGCCGACAATGTCGCCTTGAGGTCGATCGGCGTGAACGCCGCTGTTCGGGCCTGCCGTTTGACCGCGTCGTAGTCGTATCCCGCCCGCTTCAGCAGCGCCGCCGCGACCGGCTGCTGGATCCAGCCCTGCAGGAGCACCGGCTGAGGCGCATCAGGGGGAAGGGCGATGCTGTAGCTCTCGCCTGCCGGGCTCTTGACGACGTTCCATGGATAGCCGGCGGCGTCGGTCTCGTGCACGACCAGCGCAGCGATGGCGCCGCGCCGCGCCGCTTCCTCATATTTGTAGGTCCAGCGGCCGTAATAGGTCATGGTCTTGCCGCCGAACTTCCCCGCGACGGGCTCTCCTGGGGCCGCCTCGAAATCGGGGTCGTTGACCAGCATCACCGCGACCTTGCCGTGGAGGTCGACGCCCTTGAAATCGTCCCAGCCGCGCTCCGGCGCCGTCACGCCGTAGCCGACGAACACGATCGGTGCGTTGGCGATCGCCACTCGATCGACCGGCCGCACGGTACCGAGGTAGATGTCGTCGGGAAAGTTGAGCGGCAACGTCTGACCGCCCTGGCTTACCGATACGTCGACGGGCGCCTTTAGCTGGGTGTGGATCATCGGGACTTCCTGGGTCCACCCGCCGTTCTCGCCCGCGGGCTCCAGCCCCGCCGCCTTGAACTGCTCGATCAGGTAGGGGATCGTCTTGTCCTCGCCCGGAGTGCCCGGAGCGCGCCCCTGGAACGGATCCGACGCGAGCACGCGCGTGATGTCCGACATGCGCTGGATGTCGACGTGCGGCCGAGGAGGGGCCGCGGCTGCGGCCAGGAAGGATGCGAGCCCCATGAACATGACTGCCTTCATCGAGCGTCTTCCTGCCGATAATGTGCGAAACATCCGGGCACTCCATTTGTTCGCGGATCCCATTCAATCCACCCGCTGAAACACGACCTGCCGATGGGGGACATCGACGCTCGTCAGTTGCACGGTGATCGTGTCGCCCGGCTGCGCGCCCTTGCCGTCGACCCGCGCGATGACGGCGGGATCCGACAATTGGATCCGCGCGCCGCGCTCGTCGATATCCGTGACCACCGCGGAAAAGCGCGATCCTTCCTCGCCCTCCAGCACGACGGCCTCGGCGAGGCCGAGCACGGCGCGCTCGATCTGGCCCGCTTTCTCGTCCGCCCTGGCCATGACCGCCGGCAGCAGCTGGAATGCCGCCTCGATCTCGGGCGATACCGATTGGCCGGCCGCGATCTGAAGCGTCGCTTCGATCACATAGCGGTCGGCCAGCCGCCGCAGCGGTGCCGTGGCGTGCGCATAGGTCGCGGCCATCGCCGCGTGCCAGGGCATCACACCGTCCTGATAGGGTGCATAGGAGGCTTTTGGACCGGCCCGGCGCACGGCAGCCATGAAGGCCGCATTGCGAGCGTCGGTCGGATTGAGCGTGCGCTCGAACTGATCGAGCGTCTCATGCTTCGGCCAGACCAGCCCAAGCGCCTTCGCGGAATGGCGCAGCCGCCAGATCGAGCGTTCGTCCGGTTCGGGCATCACCCGGAACAAGCCGGTGCGATGCGCCAGCATCGTGTCGGCAATCGCCAGGTTTGCCGCCAGCGACATCGATGCGTTCTGAAGCTCCGATTCAAGCTGGGGCCGAAAGGCGAGGGTGAAACCGCCGTCCGGATCGATCGCGACTTCCTGCTCCGGCGGTTCGACGCGCGCCGCCCCGCGCGCGTCCTCCGCGCCCGCGATCCTTCGCGACAACTCGTCGAACCCGTCCGGCAAGTCGGCAGCTGTTACCGTCTCATAGGCGAGCTTGGCGCGTGACCGGATCACGGCCCGCACGGCGCCGTCCAGGGTTGATTTGCCTGAAGCGTCGATTCGGACGGTGAATATGACCGCCGGGCGTTCTACGTCCGGAAGCAGGCTTGCGGCTCCCTCGCTCAGCGGAGGGGGGTAGAGGCTCGCCTTGCCGTCGGGCAAATAGATCGTTTCGCCACGCGCCCAGGCCTCGCGATCGAGCTTCCCGTCGGGCTGCACGAACCAGGCGGTGTCGGCGATCGCGTAGAAGAGGATCAGGTCCGCGCCCGAACGCTCGATTGAAAATGCCTGGTCGAGATCGGTCGACGACTTCGGATCGAGCGTGACGAAATTCTTGGCCGTCCAGTCGGCGCGGCCCGCGATCGGCTTTGCCGCCGCCTCGTCGGCTTCCGCCAGGAGGGCGGCCGGAAAACCGCTCGGAACCGCAAATTGGGCACGGATATCCGCAAGCCCCTGCGACAACGCCCCCTGCCGGTCAATCAGTCTCATGGCCGCGCCCATTGGAGCGATTGCTGCTGTTTCGCAAATCCACAGGATTTTATGTTGACGTTGAATTTACCCGCTTGCGTCTGATTCCAGTTAAGGCACAATAGATAGTAGCGAACGAGGGGGAACACTCAACAACTGGTGTTCTGGCGCCGGAATGCTTATATTCCGGTGACGGGTAGACTCGTCCCCGCTTTCCACAGGAGGCGGGGGTGAAAAGCCCCTCGAAAGCGCGAAAAACGGCTAGGATGCCAGCCATGGCTTCGAGTCGAACAAGTCAGGAACAAACGGTCCTCGGCACCGATGACGCCAGGACCGATGAAGGACGGGGTAGCGCGATGGATTTCTCGACCAGCTCTGAAGTGCCGAGCGACGACGTATCAACCACCGCAACCGGATCGAAAGCGGTTCATGCGCCGAAGTTCGACGTCAAGACCGACGCCAAGCGCGACGACCTGCTGACCGAGTTCGGCAAGGAGACTCTGAAAGACCGCTACCTGCTTCCGGGCGAGGGCTACCAGGACCTGTTCGCACGCGTCGCAGCGGCATATTCGGACGATGCCGACCATGCGCAGCGCGTCTATGATTACATCTCCAGGCTGTGGTTCATGCCGGCGACTCCGGTACTGTCGAACGGCGGCACGGGGCGGGGCTTGCCGATCAGCTGCTACCTGAACAGCGTCTCCGACAGTCTCGAGGGCATCGTCGGCACCTGGAACGAGAATGTCTGGCTGGCGAGCCGGGGCGGCGGCATCGGCACCTACTGGGGCCGCGTGCGCGGAATCGGCGAACCGGTGGGCCTGAACGGCAAGACCAGCGGGATCATTCCGTTCGTCCGGGTGATGGACAGCCTGACTCTGGCGATCAGCCAGGGCTCGCTCCGCCGTGGCTCGGCCGCCTGCTATCTCGACATTTCGCACCCGGAGATCGAGGAGTTCCTTGAAATCCGCAAACCTTCGGGCGACTTCAACCGCAAGGCGCTGAACCTGCACCATGGCGTGCTGGTCACCGACGAGTTCATGGAAGCGGTGCGCGACGGCGCCGAGTTCATGCTGCGCAGCCCACGCGACGGGTCGGAGCGCGCCAAGGTCGACGCTCGTAGCCTGTTCCAGAAGCTGGTGGAAACGCGCCTCGCGACCGGAGAGCCCTACATCATCTTCATCGACCAGGTGAACCGGTCGATGCCCAAGCATCATCGCGACCTCGGCCTCAAGGTCTCGACCTCCAACCTCTGCTCGGAAATCACGCTGCCGACCGGGAAGGACCATCTCGGCGCCGACCGGACGGCGGTGTGCTGCCTCTCATCGCTCAACCTCGAAACCTGGGACGAGTGGAATAAGGACAAGCGCTTCATCGAGGACGTCATGCGCTTCCTCGACAACGTGCTGAGCGACTACATCGCCCGCGCCCCGGACGAGATGGCGCGCGCAAAGTATAGCGCGGAGCGCGAGCGCAGCGTCGGCCTCGGCGTGATGGGCTTCCATTCCTTCCTCCAGGCGCGCGGCCTCGGTTTCGAAGGGGCGATGGCCAAGAGCTGGAACCTCAAGATCTTCAAGCATGTCCGCGCGCAGGTCGACCAGGCGTCGATGATGCTCGCGAAGGAGCGGGGGCCGTGCCCCGACGCCGCCGACATGGGCGTGATGGAGCGTTTTTCCTGCAAGATGGCGATCGCTCCGACCGCGTCGATTTCGATCATCACCGGCGGGACCAGCGCGTGCATCGAGCCGATCCCCGCCAACATCTACACCCACAAGACGCTGTCTGGCTCCTTCTCGATCAAGAACCCGTATCTCGAGAAGCTGCTCAAGGAGAAGAACAAGGACAGCGACAAGGTGTGGAGCTCGATCCTCGAGCAGGGCGGAAGCGTCCAGCATCTCGACTTCCTCACCGCGGAAGAGAAAGACGTGTTCAAGACGAGCTTCGAGATCGACCAGCGCTGGCTGATCGAGCTCGCCGCCGACCGCACGCCGTTCATCGACCAGGCGCAGTCGCTGAACCTGTTCATCCCGGCCGATGTCGACAAGTGGGACTTGATGATGCTCCACTTCCGCGCCTGGGAGCTGGGCATCAAGTCGCTCTACTATTTGCGCTCGAAGTCGGTGCAGCGCGCTGGCTTCGCCGGCGGCGTCGAGGCCGACAACACGCCCGAGCTCAAGGAAATCCCGCTCGCGTCGAGCACCGACTATGACGAATGCCTCGCTTGCCAGTGAGCCCGCTCGTCATTGCCTTGCTGTTCGCGGCCGTTTGCGCCGGCGCCTTCGCGATCGGGCTGCGCGTCTATCGCTCGCCCGAGCCGGCCGGGGGTACGACGATCGAGCAGTCGCGCCGTTTCGGGCGGCTGCTGATGATGGCCTCGACCGGACTGTTCCTGTTTCTCGTCGCGGCGATTATTCATGGCGATCTACCGGTTCTTCAGCACGGAAAGGTCATCCGATGAAGCGCGCGCTTTCGATCCGCGGGTTCGCCAAGGGGGCGGGGACGATCCTCCTCTGCCTCGTCGCGCTCGACCTCGTCGCCACCCTCATCACCCTCGCGGTCGGGGCGGAGGTCCTGAAGCGATGAGCCTCGCCCTCTCCACCGGCCGAATGATCGAGCTCGCGGTCGCGGTGGTGCTGCTGGTCGCCGGCCTGTGGTTCTACCGCCGCCGGGATCCCAGCGACGGCAGCTATGGCGGGCAGGGCGCGGTGATCCTGTTCGTCATCGCCGCGATCATCGGCGCCCACGCGCTGGGCGCGCTCGATTACCACCCGACCAAGGCCGAGGCCGATTATTACAATGCGAGGCAACACTGATGCGCGTGCTCGCCCTTCCGACCTGCATTACGACCGCCTGCGCGGCGACCCAGCAGGCGCATACCATCGCCGCCGGAGCGCCGGGCTTCTGGCTCGGCCTGTGGCACGGGCTCATCTTCCCGCTGGCGTGGATCGTCTCGCTGTTCGCCTCGAACATCGCGGTTTACGCGGTGCCCAACAACGGCGGCTGGTACAATTTCGGCTTCTTCCTCGGGATCGTCGTCTTCGGGGTCGGCGCCAAGCGCGGCCACGCCCGGGTGGTGAGGCGATGATGAGGGCGATTCACCCCGCTCCGTCACCCCAGCGAAGGCTGGGGTCCATGTTCATGCCGTGCATCGATCATGGAAATTTTTCGCAAACATGGATGCCAGCCTGCGCTGGCATGACGATTAGAAGGAGCAAGTAGCATGCCCCTCCTCGAAGCCCGCAAGCAGTACAAGCCGTTCGAATACCCGTGGGCGTTCGAATATTGGAAGCGCCAGCAGCAGATCCACTGGATGCCGGAGGAAGTGCCGCTGGGCGAGGACTGCCGCGACTGGGCGCAGAAGCTCACCAACCATGAGCGCAACCTCCTGACCCAGATCTTCCGCTTCTTCACCCAGGCCGACGTCGAGGTGCAGGACTGCTACCACGACAAGTACGGCCGGGTGTTCAAGCCGACCGAGATCAAGATGATGCTGACCGCCTTCTCCAACATGGAGACGGTGCACATCGCCGCCTACAGCCACCTCCTCGACACCATCGGCATGCCCGAGAGCGAGTATTCGGCCTTCCTCCAGTACAAGGAGATGAAGGACAAGCACGATTACCTTCAGCAGTTCGGCGTCGATACCGACGAGGACATCGCCAAGACTCTCGCGATGTTCGGCGGCTTCACCGAGGGGCTTCAGCTGTTCGGCAGCTTCGCGATGCTGATGAACTTCCCGCGCTTCAACAAGATGAAGGGCATGGGCCAGATCATCAGCTGGTCGGTCCGCGACGAGAGCCTCCACTGCGAAGGCATCATCAAGCTGTTCCACACCTTCGTGAAGGAACGCGACTGCCTGACGAAGAACGTCA
>DASSIU010000193.1:0-4298 GCA_035691585.1 Sphingomicrobium sp.
CGCGGTCGCGACTTCAGCGCGCTTGGCAACCTGACCCTCAACGGCAACGCGGCGGTAGAGCAACTGTCGGACTTCGGCACGCTGACCACCGTGGGCGCGGGTGTGAACCTGTCGCCCGTCGACCGACTGAGCTTCATAGCCAGCTGGACCCGCGAGGAAGGCGCCCCGACGATCAACCAGCTCGGCGACCCGGTCATCGAGACCCCCGGCTCGCGCATTTTTGACTTCACCACCGGCCAGACGGTGCTTGTGACTGCTGTGACCGGCGGAAATCGGAATCTGAAGGGGGATCGACGCAACGTCCTGAAGCTCAGCGCCAATTGGCAACCGTTCAAGAACACCGATCTCCGCTTTCGCGCCGATTACGTGCACCAGACCATTGCCGACCCGATCTCCAACATCACCGTGACGGCGCAGGTCGAGAGAGCGTTTCCCGGGCGGTTCACGCGCTGTCCGCTGGGAGGTTCTGAAGGGGGAGTGGCTTGTACGCCAGGCCAGCTGACCCGCGTCGATCTTACGCCGGTGAATTTCGACAGCTCAACGCGCGACCAGATGCGGATTGGATTCGATTTTACCAAGCCGCTCAAATCGCGCCAGCCCTCGGAGGCGATCATCAACGAGCTGCGGCAGCAGTTCGGCTTCGCTCCCCGGGGTACTCCGGGACAGGGAGCGGCTCCGGGCGGCGGCCCGCCTCAAGGCGCGGGAGGTCCGCAGCCCAGCGGCGGTGGTGAGGGCCGCGGCGGCGGCTTCGGTGGCCGTGGAGGCGGCGGCCGAGGCGGCGGATTCTTCGGCGGTGCCGGCGGCAACAGCAGCCGCGGCCGGGTGCAATTGTCGCTGACCGACACGATTACCTTCGTCGACAAGGTGCGGATCACTCCGGGCGGACCGGTGCTCGATTATCTCCACGGCGACGCCGCAGGATCGGGCGGTGGAACGCCGCGCCACAATGTCCAGGCGCAGCTCGGCTATTTCAACAATGGACTGGGCGCGCGGATCGGCGCCAACTGGCAGAGCGCGACTGACGTCAATGCGCTCAATTTCACTACCGGGGCCGCGGACAATCTGCATTTTTCACCCGTTGGAACCTTCGATTTGAGGCTGTTCGCGAATCCCGGCGACATTCCCGAGGTTGTGGTCAAGCATCCGTGGCTGCGGGGAACCCAGGTTCGGTTCGAGGTCACCAACGTCTTCAACGCCAGGCCCCACGTCCACGACGCTGCGGGCAACGTGCCGCTCAACTTCCAGCCCGACCTGCTCAACCCGCTCGGCCGCACCATCATGATCAGCTTCCGCAAGCTGTTCCTGCCCTCCCCGGCTTTCTTCCGGCAACAGTTCCAACGCGAGCGCCAGCAACAGCAGCAGCAGGGCACGACGGCCACGCGCTAGATTCCGCAATTGCGAAAATTGTGCTTAAGCGCGCGGCAATGACGCCGGTTCAGCCCGTCCGGGGCACGCAAAGCCTGCTTGGAGAAGACGCCGACCGCCTCGCGACGGTGGTCGCCGCCTTCGATCGCGTGCGTCGGCTGTACGGGTTCAAGCGGGTCGAGGTGCCGACGATCGAGCACACGGCGGTGTTCGCTCGAACGATCGGCGAGACGACCGATGTGGTGTCGAAGGAAATGTACACCTTCGACGATCGCGGCGGGGAATCGATCACCCTGCGTCCCGAGCTCACTGCCGGCATCTGCCGCGCTTATTTGAGCGAGGGCTGGCAGCAGTATGCGCCGCTGAAGGTCGCTGCGGCCGGCTCGGCATTTCGCTACGAGCGACCGCAGAAAGGCCGCTTCCGTGAGTTCCACCAGCTCGACGCCGAGATCATCGGCGCCGCCGAACCGCAGGCCGATGTCGAGTTGCTCGCCTTCGCCGACCAGCTGCTGAAGGAGCTGGGGATCGAAGGCACGATCCTGAAGCTGAACACCCTCGGCGACCCGGAGACGCGATCAGCCTGGCGCGATGCACTCCACGAGCATTTCCGTGGCCACGCTCCGGCGCTCAGCGAAGACAGCAAGAACCGGCTCGAGCGCAATCCGCTGCGAATTCTCGACAGCAAGGCGCACCAGGACTGGCCGGTGGTCGACAGCGCGCCGACCATTGACGAATTCCTGACCTCCGAGGCCGCCGATTTCTTCGGCAAGGTTACCACGGGGCTCGACGCAGCGGGCATCAAGTGGGAGCGCGCGCCACGTCTCGTTCGCGGCCTCGACTACTATCGTCACACCGCTTTCGAGTTCATCACCGATCGCCTGGGCGCGCAGGGCACGGTACTCGGTGGCGGTCGATACGACGGTCTGGTCGAATCTATCGGCGGTCCACACACTCCAGCAGTCGGCTGGGCGGCCGGCATCGAGCGCCTGGCAATGATGATCGGAGCACCCGGTCCGGAGGTGCCCGTTGTGGTCATTGTGCCTCTCGGGGAAGGCGCCAACGCGGCCGCGCAGCGGCTGCTCGCGGATGTCCGACGCAACGGCATCGCCGCTGATATGGCCTATCGCGGCAACATGAAGAAGCGGCTGAGCCGAGCCAACGATGCAGGTGCCTCCTATGCGCTGATCCTGGGGGATGTAGAGCTCGAGAGCGGCGAAGCGCAGCTCAAGAACCTCGCTACAGGTGAGCAGCGAAGCGTCGCTTTCGACCGCATCGTGGAGACGCTTCGGTCGTGAGTTCCATTTCCTCCGAACGCATCGCGTCGATCGAGGCGCGCAAACATGAGCTGCAGCAGGCGATGTCGCGCGGCGATCTCGCGCCCGATGAGTTCGTTCGGCTGTCGAAGGATTATGCCGCGATCGAGCCGGTCGCCCAGGCTGCAAGCGAGGTGCGCCGGCTTCGCGCGGAACTCGAGGTGCTGAACGGCATGGTCGCCGATCCGACCGCCGAGCCCGAGCTCAAGGATATGGCGGCGGCCGAGGCGGAAGAGATTCGGCATAAGCTTCCGGTCGCGGAACGGGCGCTTGCATTGAAGCTGCTGCCACGCGACGCCACCGACGATCGCGCCGCGATGCTCGAGGTTCGCGCCGGCACTGGCGGCGATGAAGCGGCACTGTTCGCCGGTGATCTGCTGCGCATGTACCAGCGCTACGCCGATATCCAGGGTTGGCGGTTCGAGCTCATCTCGGCGAGCGCGTCGGAACTCGGCGGCTACAAGGAAGCGGTCGCGTCGATCAACGGGCCGGGCGTCTTCGCGCGCCTGAAGTTCGAAAGCGGAGTCCACCGCGTACAGCGCGTGCCGGTGACCGAAAGCGGCGGCCGCATCCATACTTCTGCGGCCACCGTCGCGGTGCTCCCGGAAGCCGAGGACGTCGACGTTCAGATCGACGACAAGGATCTCAGGATCGATGTCTATCGGTCATCAGGCCCCGGCGGGCAGTCGGTCAACACGACCGACAGCGCGGTCCGCATCACCCACCTCCCGACTGGCCTCGTCGTTATCCAGCAGGACGAGAAATCGCAGCACAAGAACAAGGCCAAGGCGCTGAAGGTGCTTCGTACTCGATTATTCGAGATGGAACGCGAGCGATTGGCGAGCGAGCGTGCAGGTGCACGCAAGTCGATGGTCGGCTCGGGCGACCGTTCCGAGCGGATCCGGACTTACAACTTTCCCCAGGGACGCATCACCGATCACCGGATCAACCTCACCAAGCACAATCTCACTGAAGTGCTCGAGGGTCAGGGGTTGAGCGAGATCATCGACGCACTGGTGGCCGAGGACGAATCCGAGCGCCTCGCGGGGCTCGAAGAGGCGTGAAGCCCGTCGCCCGCGCGCTGGACGATGCCACGCACCAGTTGAGTGAGACGAGCGATACCGCCCGCCTCGACGCCGAGCTGCTGATGGCCGAGGCGCTTCACATCGATCGCGATAGGCTGATCCTGTCGCCGCCCGATCGAGCGGTCCCGAAGCGCTTCGCCGCGATGGTCAAACGCCGCGTGAAAGGCGAGCCGATCGCCTACATCACCGGGCGACGAGCCTTTTGGAACATCGACCTCCACGTTGGTCCCGGGGTGCTCGTTCCGCGTCCAGATTCCGAGGTTTTGATTGCCTCGGCGATCGAGCATTTCGATGGGACCGACGGCCCGTCCCGAATCCTCGACCTCGGCACTGGACCTGGCACCCTGCTGCTCGCCGCGCTGGACATCTGGCCGCTGGCGACCGGCATCGGCGTGGACGTCTCGCGGCGCGCTCTGTCCTATGCCTCGGCGAATGCTCGGCGCCTTGGTTTCGAAGCGCGGCTGAAGCTGAAGCTCGGCAACTGGGCGGAATCGATCAATGAAAGCTTCGATCTCATCCTGTGCAATCCGCCCTA
>DASSIU010000194.1:0-8009 GCA_035691585.1 Sphingomicrobium sp.
CGGCCGCTGCCCTTTCAGCGCCGCGTGGGTCTCGCGGCTGACATCGAGATGCTGGCGGTGGATGTTCTGCGCCCGCCTCAGCGCGAAATGCAGCATCCCGCAGGCGACCGTCGCATTGCTGAGCTTGTCGATCAGGATGAATCCGCCCAGCGCCCGATTGGGGCTGAGGCCCTTGGCCGCATAGGGCTCGAACACGATCTCCCTGTCGGTGGCTATCTCCGCGACGCCGATGCCGTTCAGCTCCAGTGTCTTCGCCGCGAGGTGGTCGAGCGTGTTGACGTTGATCTCGTACTTCGGCTCGTGGACAGTCGCGGTGACCGTCTGAGTGCCGAGCTTCAGCCAATAGCCGCGGCCGGGAAGCAGCGGCTCGTCGGCCATCCAGACAATGGACGCCTCGAACTGATCGGCGACCTCCGGCGGGTCGCCCGCTGCGGCGATCACGTCACCGCGCGAGCAGTCGATCTGGTCAGCGAAGGTCAGGGTCACCGACTGACCGGCGGCGGCCCTCGGCAAGTCGCCGTCGGCGGTGACGATCCGTTCAATCCGCGTAACCCGTCCCGACGGAAGCACCCGCACCTCGTCGCCCGGCGCCACCTTCCCGCCCACGATCTGGCCGGCGAACCCGCGGAAATCCTGGTTGGGCCGATTGACCCATTGCACCGGCACGCGGAGCGACTTGCCGGCGTCCGCCTCGGCGTCGAGCGGCACGCTGTCGAGATGCTCGAGCAGGCTTGGGCCCTTGTACCAGGGTGTCGCGGCGCTGCGGCTCACGACATTGTCGCCGCCGATGCCGGATACCGGAATCGCGACCCACTCGGTAATCCCGATCTGCTTGGCGAAGCCCCGGTAATCGGCGACGATCGCATCGAACGCGCCCTGGTCGTAATCGACCAGGTCCATCTTGGTGATCGCCAGGACGAAGTGGCGGACTCCGACCAGCTGGCCAAGATAGCTATGGCGCCGCGTCTGGGTCAGCACCCCCTTGCGCGCATCGACCAGCAGCACCGCGAGGTCGGCGGTCGAGGCGCCGGTCACCATATTGCGCGTATATTGCTCGTGCCCCGGCGTATCGGCGACGATGAACTTGCGCTTCTCGCTCGAGAAATAGCGATAGGCGACGTCGATGGTGATGCCCTGCTCGCGCTCGGCCGAGAGCCCGTCGACCAAGAGCGCGAAATCGATTCCCTCGCCTTGCGTCCCGTGCTTCCGACTGTCCGCCTCCAGCGCGGCGAGCTGGTCCTCGAACACCTGCCGGGTTTCGTAGAGCAGCCGCCCGATCAGCGTCGACTTGCCGTCATCGACGCTGCCGCAGGTGATGAAGCGCAGAAGCTCCTTTTGCTCCTGCTCGGCGAGCCAGGTCTTGATGTCGGTGGGGGCGTTCAAAAATAGCCCTCCTGCTTCTTCTTCTCCATCGACGAGGCTCCGGCATCGCGATCGATCGCTCGGCCCTGTCGCTCACTGGTGGCGCTCGCCAGCATTTCGGCGATGATCGCTTCGACGCTGTCGGCGTCGCTCTCCACCGCGCCCGACAGCGGATAGCAGCCGAGCGTCCGGAACCGTACCCTGCGGCTGGCCACCTCTTCGCCCGGCTCCAGCCGCATCCGCTCGTCGTCGACCATCAGGATCAGGCCGTCGCGCTCGACCGTCGGGCGCTCCGCCGCGAAGTACAGGGGGACGACCTCGATCCCTTCGCGAAGAATATATTGCCAGACGTCGAGCTCGGTCCAGTTGGACAGCGGGAACACCCGCATGCTCTCGCCCTTGTTCTTGCGGACGTTGTACAGCGACCACAGCTCGGGTCGCTGGCGCTTGGGGTCCCAGCGATGGTTCTTGTCGCGAAAGCTGAACACCCGCTCCTTGGCGCGGCTCTTCTCCTCGTCGCGGCGAGCGCCGCCGAACGCCGCGTCGAAGCCGTAGGTATCGAGCGCCTGCCGAAGCCCTTGAGTCTTCCACATGTCGGTATGGAGCGGCCCGTGGTCAAACGGGTTGATTCCTTTGTCCATCGCCTCGGGGTTGCGATAGACGATCAGGTCGATCCCGGCTTGCGCGGCAACCTTGTCGCGCTCCGCATACATGTCGCGAAATTTCCAGGTGGTATCGACGTGGAGCAGCGGGAACGGCAGCGGGCCGGGGAAGAAGGCCTTCTTCGCCAGGTGCAGCATCACCGCCGAATCCTTGCCCATCGAATAGAGCATCACCGGCCGCGCGGCCTCTGCGACGGTCTCACGAAGGATGAAGATGCTCTCCGCCTCCAGGCGGTCGAGGTGGGTCAGTCGGCCGGTCATCGGTGACGCGATTTGCCCGCTTCCTCCCCACTTGTCACTTGCGGCGCTATAGTCGAGGCGAAGGTGCCGCGAAATTGAGGGAGATCGCACGTGAACAAAGTCTTGGTCTTCGGACTGCTCGCCGCCGCTGCTGCGCCCGCGCTAGCTCAGCCAAAGCCGGTCTCGCGCGCCGAATTCATGAAGCAGGTCGACCAGCAATGGGCCGCGACCGACACCAACCACGACGGAGTGGTCTCGCTCGCCGAGATCGCCGCGGACCAGCAGCATGCGCTCGGGCTCGCCAAGGCGGCCGTCCTCCAGCAGTTGCGGGCCCGTTTCAACCAGCTCGACACTAACAAGGACGGCAAGCTGACCTTTGAGGAGTTCGCTGCCGCGGCGCCGTCGGTCACGCCGAGCCAGACACCGCAGCAGATTCTCCAGCAGCTCGACACCAATCATGACGGCAAGATCAGCCAGGCCGAGTTCCGAGCGGCGCAGATCGCCAAGTTCGACCGCCTCGATACCAATCACGACGGCATCGTCAGTCCGGCCGAGATGCAGGCGGCGCAGGGCAAGAAATAGCTTCCCCCTTCGTTCGCCGGAGGCTTAAGGACGACTCTTCCCTGGGGAGCTGCTCCCAAGCAGCTGAGAGGCGGCTCATGCCGCGACCCATCGAACCTGATCCGGCTGAAACCGGCGTAGGGAGAAGGAGAGCCCAATGGCGGATGTTCCCGCGCGCACCGAATTGAAAGTCACCACCGGCCCGATCCGCGGATCGCGCAAGGTTTACGTCGGCGATCGCCGCGTCGCGATGCGCGCGGTCGACCTCGAGCCGTCGAGCGGAGAGCCGCCGGTCGTGCTCTACGACACCAGCGGGCCCTACACCGACCCGCAGCGGCGCATCGACATCATGGCCGGTCTCCCGGAGCTCCGCGCGCAGTGGATCCGCGCCCGCGGCGATGTCGAGGAAATCGCCCAGCGCGAAGTACGCCCGGAAGACAACGGCCAGCTCGGCCCCGACCGCAGCGGCGGAGTCCAGCCCTTCCCGAATGTCCGCAAGCGCGTCCTCCGCGCCAGGCCCGCCTGCAACGTCACGCAGATGCACTACGCCCGGCGCGGCATCGTCACGCCGGAGATGGAGTATGTCGCGGCCCGCGAGAACCTCGGCCGCGAAGCCGCGCTGAACGCGGCGCGCGACGGTGAATCCTTCGGGGCCGCCATCCCCGACTTCGTCACCCCCGAATTCGTCCGCGACGAGGTCGCCCGCGGCCGGGCGATCATCCCCAACAACATCAACCACCCGGAAAGCGAGCCGATGGCGATCGGCCGCAACTTCCTCGTGAAGATCAACGCCAATATCGGGAACAGCGCCGTCGCCTCGGACGTGGCGTCGGAAGTCGACAAGATGGTGTGGGCGATCCGCTGGGGCGCGGACACGGTCATGGACCTGTCGACCGGGCGCAACATCCATGACACGCGCGAGTGGATCGTCCGCAACTCACCCGTCCCGATAGGCACCGTCCCGATCTACCAGGCGCTGGAGAAGGTCGGCGGGATTGCCGAGGACCTCACGTGGGAGATCTACCGCGACACGCTGATCGAGCAGGCCGAGCAGGGCGTCGACTATTTCACCATCCATGCCGGAGTCCGCCTGCCCTATGTGCCGCTGACCGCGAAGCGAGTCACCGGGATCGTCAGCCGCGGCGGCTCGATCATGGCCAAATGGTGCCTGTCGCACCACAAGGAGAGCTTCCTCTACGAGCGCTTCGACGAGATCTGCGAGATCATGAAGGCCTATGACATCGCCTTTTCGCTAGGCGATGGCCTCCGCCCCGGCTCGACCGCCGACGCCAATGACGAGGCGCAGTTCGCTGAGCTCTACACGCTGGGCGAGCTGACGAAGAAGGCCTGGGCGCACGACTGCCAGGTGATGATCGAGGGCCCGGGCCACGTGCCGATGCACAAGATCAAGGAGAATATGGACAAGCAGCTGGAAAGCTGCGGCGAGGCGCCTTTCTACACGCTCGGCCCGCTGACCACAGATGTCGCTCCAGGCTACGACCACATCACCAGCGCGATCGGCGCGGCAATGATCGGCTGGTTCGGCACGGCGATGCTCTGCTACGTCACGCCCAAGGAGCATTTGGGGCTCCCCGACCGCGATGACGTGAAGGTGGGCGTGGTCACCTACAAGCTCGCCGCCCACGCCGCGGATCTGGCGAAAGGCCACCCCGCGGCGCGGTTGCACGATGACGCGCTCAGCCGCGCCCGGTTCGAGTTCCGCTGGCGCGACCAGTTCAACCTGTCGCTCGATCCCGACACCGCCGAGGCATTCCACGACCAGACGCTCCCCGCCGAAGGCGCCAAGACCGCCCACTTCTGCTCGATGTGCGGCCCCAAGTTCTGCTCAATGAAGATCACGCAGGAGGTCAGGGAGTTTGCGCGGCTCAATCCCGCCGCCATTCGTCCCGAGCCCGTCGAGGGACTGTCCGTCTCCTCTGTGGCAGAGGATCAAGGCAGCCCTTCGACAAGCTCAGGGCGAACGGAGGAAAATGCCCGAGCCGAGATGTCCGCCGAGGACATCGACGCGAGCTTCGCTCAAATGAGCAAGCGCTTCCACGAGGAGGGCGGCGAGCTTTACGTGCCGGCGACCGAGTAGCCTCGCAGGGCTGCCTGCTGTAAGCCCTGGATCGCCGTTTTGGCGCCGAGATCTGGGGGTCTCATGAAATCCGTGCTGGCTTACGCTGCTGCATCCGTTTTGCTTCTGATGACATCGGCCGCATCGGCCGAACCGCCGCCCGCGACCAAGGGTCCGGTCGATGGGCTTGTCTCGTCTCCCGCCAATTTCAAACTCCTGCTGGAGAACGATCATGTGCGCGTCCTGCAATATACCTTGCCGCCGGGCGCACTCGATCATTGGCACACGCATCCGCCCCGCACCGGCTACGTCATCTCCGGTGCGAAGATCCGGGTTACGGAAGCCGACGGGAGTCACGAAGATTATGACGAGAAGACCGGCGAAACTTACTGGGCGGACTTCTCGCCCCTCCACGACACTCTGAACCTCGACACGAAGCCGTACATCGCGCTGCTGGTCGAGGTGAAGGATGCGCCGGCCAAGGCCAAGCCGGCAAAGTAGCGCCCGCAGGCGAGGACGAGCATGGACCTGACTCTCGTCTCGATCGTCGCCGGGCTCGGCCTCACCGAGCTCCTGCTCACCTTTTATCGTCTCGTTCGCGATCGCCGCCGCGTAAGCTGGGACCCGCTGCCGCTCGCTTGGGCGCTGCTCATCCTCATCGCGGTCGTCAATTTCTGGTGGGGCATTCGCGCGATCATGGCCGGTGCCAGCGGCTGGACAACTGGCGATTTCTTGCTCTCGATGGTCGCTCCGATCTTCCTCTTCCTCGCCTGCGCTGCAGCTTTGCCGAACGTCACATCGGGCGAACCGATAGACATGAAGGCTCTCTATGCCGACCAGCGACTCGCATTCCTGATCTTCTTTTTTGGCTACCAGGCGGTGAATTGGGTCCTCGATGCATCGGGTCTAACCGGAGGTTGGCCGCCCCTGGTTGTCCTCATCCATCGTACGGCGGTGTGCGTCGGACTGATCGTGGCGCTGATCGGGCGCTCGCGCAGATGGGATTGGGTCGGGCTCGCGGTCGTTGCTCTGGCCTATGGCTTGCGCCTGTTCACACAGATTGCGCGCTGAAAGGAGGGGCAGGACCATGCCCGACGAAGAGGCTCTGTTCCTCCTTCCAAGCGCGGCTCGCCGTGATCCGGGCATCGAGGCCTGGTTCGAGCTGACCGACCCAATGCGGATGATGGTCCAGCCATGGTTCAGTCAGATGCGCGGGCTTGGCGACGATGTGCGCGAGTGCCTTCACGATCACATGCCCACCGCCTGCGTCGGCGACGCCGCGTTCGCCTACGTTAATGCCTTCACCGGACACGCCGCGATCGGCTTCTTCCACGGCGCGTCGCTGCGCGACCCTGACCACCTGCTCGAAGGCACCGGCAAGCGCATGCGCCACGTGAAGCTGCGCCCCGGCGCCGAAGTGAACGAGCGGGCGCTTACCGGCTTGATTCGCTCGGCCTATGACGATGTCCGGCGCCGGTTGGCGATTTGACACCTGCACCGCAGCGGTCAGCAAGCAGCTATAGGGAACGGTTGTTCTACTGCACGCCGTTCGTGGTCCACGTTGGGCTTTCGCGCTCCGCCGCCACCGCTCGGACCCTTGCTTTCGTTAAGCTAATCGCGTGAAGGGCGGCATGGCCACCATCCCCTCGACCCGCCATCCGCGCCGCCTCGCCGACTATAGCGCCGATTATCGAATGCTCATCCTCGCCGCGATGGCGGTCGTCGCCGGGACCGGGGGCGCCTTCGGGGCGTGGTTGCTGCTGAAGCTCATCGCGTTTGCGACCAACCTCGCCTGGTACGGCAAGTCGAGCTTCGCCCCCGCGCTGATCGCCGATCGCGGCGTGCTGCTGGTGCTGCTGATCCCCATCGCCGGGGGCCTCATCGTCGGGCTCATGGCGCGGTTCGGGTCGGACAAGATCCGCGGGCACGGAATCCCCGAGGCGATCGAGACCATCCTGTTCGGCGACAGCAAATTGTCGCTCAAGGTCGCGATCCTGAAGCCCATCTCCTCGGCCATCTCGATCGGCAGCGGCGGGCCGTTCGGCGCCGAGGGGCCGATCATCATGACCGGCGGGGCGATCGGCTCGCTGTTCGCGCAGCTGTTCGACTTGAGCGCCGCCGAGCGAAAGACGCTGCTGGTCGCCGGTGCGACCGCCGGCATGACCGGCATCTTCGGTACCCCGCTCGCTTCGATCATGCTCGCGGTCGAGCTGCTGCTGTTCGAGTGGAAGCCGCGCAGCTTCGTTCCGGTGGTCACCGCGGTGCTGGTCTCGCTCGCCTGGCGCCCGCTGCTGGTCGGCTCGGGTCCCTTGTTCCCATTCGCCGCCCCCACTCCAGCGGGGATGGAGCCGGTGGCGATCTCCGCCGCGATCGGCCTCGCCACCGGCCTGCTGGCGGCGTTCATGTCCTTCCTGCTCTACCGGATCGAGGACGGCTTCCACGCGCTGCCGATCCACTGGATGTGGTGGCCGGCAATCGGCGCGGTGGTGGTCGGCATCGGCGCCCTGTTCGACATCCGGGTGCTGGGGGCCGGCTACGGCAGCATCCAGGATCTGTTGAACGGCAGTTTGGTGGTGAAGGCCGTGATCCTGCTGCTGGTGGTCAAGGCCATCGTCTGGCTTGTGGCGCTAGGCTCCGGCACCTCGGGCGGAATCCTGGCGCCGCTGCTGATCCTCGGCGGCTGCGCGGGCTTCCTGATCGGCCAGTACCTCCCCGGCGACCCAGGCTTCTGGGCGATGATCGGAATGGCGGGAGTGATGAGCGGGACGATGCGCGCGCCGATGACCGGGGCGCTGTTCGCCGCCGAGCTTACCAACCATCTGCCGGCGCTTCCGGAGACGATCGCCGCCGGGTCTGCCGCTTATGCGATCAGCGTGCTGGTGATGAAGCGATCGATCCTGACCGAGAAGATCGCCCGCCGAGGGCGTCACATCAGCCGCGAATATACGGTCGACGCGCTCGAGTTCCTCCAGGCGGGACAGTTGATGACGCCGGATCCGGAGACGCTGCGCGGCGATATGCCGCTCAGCGAAGCCGCGCGCTTCTTCGCCGAGAAGGCAAGTCACCGCTCCTATCCAGTGGTCGATGGCCACGGGCGGCTGATCGGG
>DASSIU010000195.1:0-10630 GCA_035691585.1 Sphingomicrobium sp.
GGCATCAACAGCGTGGCGGGCCCGGGTGACAAGGACGGCTATCGCAACCTTTCCGGCAGGCTGCGCGCTACCTGGCGTCTGCAGGACAACCTCGAAATAGGTGCTTCGGGACTGGCCCTTACCGGCCGAGACGAATTCGACGGCTTCGACCCGTTCACCGGGGCGCATGTCGATACGCTGGACAACAGCCGAAACCGCCTCGACGCCGGTCGAATATGGGCCAGCATCGGCACCGAACAGTCGCCGTGGCGCGGAGAGGTCGCTGGGTCGCTGCTCGGCTCCTCGAACAAGAATTTCGTAGGCGCTGTCGAACAGAACCGTACCAGCGGCACTCGGAGGAACCTTTCCGTGCAACTGGAACGTCGGTTCCAGACGGGTTCAGTCGCGCACCGGCTGATCGTCGCCGCCGACGCCGAGCGGGAGAGCTTCCACGCGCGCGATACGGCTTTTGGCGGTTTCACCGACCAGGACCGCACGCGCCGTCGCGAATCCGTGACCGCGGAATGGCGCGCCGACTCCAAACCGATCGTGGCAGACGTCGCGGTGCGGCACGACTCATTCAACCGCTTCAAGGATGCGACGACCATTCGCTCATCGCTGCTCGGGCATCTCGGTGCCGGATTCTCGATCGCGGGCTCCTACGCTGAAGGTATCGCCCAGCCGACATTCTTCGACCTCTACGGCTTCTTTCCGGGAAACTTCGTCGGCAATCCAGACCTGAAGCCGGAGAGTTCCCGCGGCTTCGAAGTCTCGCTGCGCTATCGACATGGGCCTATCGGGGCATCGCTCACAGGCTATCGGCAGCGACTTCACGACGAGATCGTCAACAACGCCACCTTCACGAGCGTCCTCAACTCATCAGGCTTGAGCAAGCGTTCGGGGATTGAAGCAACTCTCGAATGTAGCGTGGCAAAGGCGATCCGCCTTTCCGCAAACTATGCGTACCTCGACGCGTCCGAGCCGGACGCGGTGACTGGAAAGCAAGTCACCGAAGCGCGCCGGCCGAAGCACAGCGGTTCGGTCACGGTCGATGGGTCGAGCGGGCGCTTCACCTATGGCGCTTCGCTGGCTTACGTCGGGCGGCATCTCGATAATAGCGATACCTTCCCGTTCGATCGGGTAACGCTCGGCTCTTACTGGCTCGCCGACGCGCGCATCGCTTACGCCATCAGGCCGCGAATCGAGCTGTTCATCAGGGGGTCCAACCTGCTCAATCAGCATTATCAGGACGTGTTCAGCTACCGGACGGAGCCGCGCGCGGGTTACGCGGGCATTCGGCTGAGCGGAAAGTGAGATTCAGGCGGCGGGTGGATCGGCGATCATCGCCGTGAAGCTCGCTTCCGCGATGACCTTGCCGTCGATGGTCGCGCGGCCAGCGAACTTGCAGACGCTCGCCCGCTTTTGCACGAACTCGACTTCCAGCCTCAGGAGCACGCCCGGTTCGACTGGCTGACGGAATTTCGCTCCTTCGATGGCCATGAAGTAGACGAGCTTGCCGGTGCCCGCGAGGCCTAGCGCTTCGACGGCGAGCACACCCGCGGCCTGCGCGAGTGCCTCGACGATGAGGACGCCGGGCATGATCGGACGAGCCGGGAAATGGCCCTGGAAAAAGGGCTCGTTGATGGTCACCGCCTTGATCGCGACGATGCCCTTGTCCGGATCGAGGCTCTCGACCCGGTCGACGAGCAGCATCGGATAGCGGTGCGGCAGCGCCGCCATCACCCGCTTGACGTCGAGCGGGCTGCTCGACGAAGCAGGTGGAGCGGCGCCGGCCGGCTGATCGTTCATCTGAGGGCTTAACGACCCTGCGGTTGGTTCGTCCGCGTGACCGGCGCCGCTGGCGCAGTGGTCTGGATCGATGGCAGAGCCGCATTGAGCGCCGTCAAAACGTCATTCGTCACGTCGAGGCTGGCGCCGCTAGCGAGCGTCTGGCCGATTTCGACCATGACGTTGGCG
This sequence comes from Sphingomicrobium sp., assembly GCA_035691585.1. Lineage (GTDB taxonomy): Bacteria > Pseudomonadota > Alphaproteobacteria > Sphingomonadales > Sphingomonadaceae > Sphingomicrobium. The sequence goes on from DASSIU010000195.1 coordinate 1,957, forward strand.
CCGCGCTTCTGCATGACCTGCGAGTAGATCGGGCCAAGCTTGTCCGCGATCTGCTTTTGGACGTACTGGCTGTTCGCCTGGATCTGCTGCTCCCCGCGAGTAACCTCCTGGGCTGCCTGCTGGCGCTTGGTTTCCCACGCCTGGGCTCGGCTCTTCAGCGCTGCGTCCGGCTCCTTGCCATTTAGTGCATCCAGTGCGGTCTGGATTGATTTGCCTTCGGTCTGGAGTGGGCCGGCGAGCGTGGCCTGGCGGTTCTGCAGGGATGTGATCTGGCTTTGGAGAGCGGCCTTTGCGGTCCTGCATGCATTGCAGTCCGCCGTGATCTTCTCGAGATCGACGACAGCAACGACAGCGCCTGGAATAGCCTGGGCATGAGCCGCCGCCGGCACCATGGCCACCGTGGCGAGTAAAGCGGTAATGAGCAGTTTTTTCATCAGAATTGCGTTCCTACGTTGAAGCTGAAGAGTTTGGTGTCGTCACCCCTTTGGTGCATTATGGCTTTGGCAAGGTCGATCCTGAGCGGCCCAAATGGCGACACCCAGTTGACTCCGACGCCGATCGACAAGCGCGGTTTGGGGGAGTTTCCGAGGAAGACCTCCTTGAAGCCCGGGCTGACCGAATAAATGGTCGTATCGCATGCCGGATCACCCGGGCCCTGCAGTTTTGTGGTCAGTCCAGTCGTGGAGTCGATCGGTGTACAGATGTTGACGATGTTCAGGAGTTGCGGCTGCTTGACTTTCCACAGCGAGCCCACGTCGACGAACGCCGAAGGCCGCAGGCCCAGGCTCTTGAGCCCTGAGCTGACCGGCAATTCGAGCTCCAGCCGCCCCATGTAATAGGCGCGGCCGCCGATCGCGTCGACGACGTCCTTGTTGACGTCCAGCGCGGCGAGCGTTCCATCGGTGTTGTATGGGATTCGGACGACACGTGGGCCGATCCCGCGGATGTCAAAGCCGCGCAGGCCCGGATCGAAAAAACGATCCGTCAGGCGAATGGCGTCGTCACCGGCCACGGTCGCCTTTTGCAGTGGGGCGATGTAGCCCCCCTCGCCGTGGAGCGAGAGGATCCAGTTGCCGCCGAGGTTATGATACTTGGTCGCATTCACGCTCGAGCGGATATAGCGCACGTCGCCGCCAAGGCCTGCGAAGTCCTCCGAGAAGCTGAGCCGCTGCCCGCGCGTCGGGTGGATGCCGTCCGTATCGTCGTAGATCGTCGAAAAGCCCACGAGCGAAGTCAGCCGAGTTCCGACTTCATCGCACAAATACCGCCCGGCTTTCACTGGGTCGCAGACCGCGGGCAACGGTCCATCGCCGTCCGGGTCGGTAAAGAAGGTCGCTTTGTCGAGTGACACGCTGTCGTTGCTCAGCTGGTACCGACCGCCGAAGCTCCAATATTCGGTGATCGGGAAGCCGAGCCGGACCGCTCCGCCAGTGCTGGTCTGCGAATAGGTCGTGTTGCGGGTGCTGCCGATCAGGTCGAAGTTGCGGTAGTCGCGCCGGAAGAGGTTCGCGCCGAGCAGGATCGACTTGTCCAGGAAATAGGGATCGACGAATCCGAGCTCGACCGATTTCGAGTAAATGGAGTAGTTGACCGAGGCGTCGAGCGACTGTCCCTTGCCCATGAAGTTGTTCTGGCTGACCGCGAGCTGGACGACGAAGCGCTCGAGGCTCGAATAGCCCCCGGACAGTGACAGCTGACCGGTTGGCTTCTCCTCGACATTGACGCCAAGCACGACACGGTCCGGCGACGAGCCTTCGGTCTGCTTGATTTCCAGCTTGTCCTGGAAGAAGCCGAGGCTCTGGATGCGGTCCTGGCTGCGCTTGACCTTGAGAGCGCTGAACGCGTCACCTTCGTTCAGGCGGAACTCGCGGCGAATGACCTTGTCTCGGGTCGAGGTGTTGCCGGTGATGTCGATCCGTTCGACATAGACACGGGGCGTCGGCGCGACCTTGATGGTCAGGTTCATCACGTGCTTTTCGGCATCGCGATTGTAAGCCGGGTTGATATCCGCGAATGCGTAGCCGAGGTTGCCCGCTGCCTCGTTCAGGTTGGTGACCGCGTCCTCGACCTGCTTGGCGTTGAACCAGCTTCCGGGCGTCAGCTTCGCGACCTGCAATACCTTGGCGTTGGGGAAGTCGCGCAGCGCGCTGTCCGCCTCGACGGTGCCGAGATGGTAGCGAGGCCCCTCTTCCACGACATAGGTGATCACGAAGTCGCGGCGGTCGGGCGTCAGCTCGGCCAGCGCCTGGACGACGCGGAAATCGGCGTAGCCCTGCGTCAGGTAGAAGGCGCGCAGCTTCTGCTGGTCGGCGGCGAGCCGATCCGGGTCGTAGGTATCGTTCGACTTCAGGAAGCCGAGCAGGCCCCCCGTTTGCCGGGTGTACATTTCCTTGCGCAGGCGAGCGTCGGAGAAATGGGTATTGCCGAGAATGTTGATCGCCCGGACCTTGGCGAGGTCGCCTTCATAGATTTCGAACACGACATCGACGCGGTTCTGGTCCAGCTGGACGATCTTCGGCTCGACGCGGGCAGCGAACCTGCCCTGCCGGCGATAGAGCTCTAAAATTCGATCGACATCCGCGCGTACCGCCGACCTGGTGAAGATCTGCCGGGGCGCGAGCTTGATCTCGGGCGTGATCTTGTCGTCCTTGAGGCGCTTGTTCCCCTCGAGGATGATGCGGTTGATGACCGGGTTCTCGCGGACGTTGATCACGAGGTCGCCGGTTTCGGCGCCAGTGATCGTTACGTCGGCGAAAAGCTGGGTCGCGTAGAGGTCCTTCAGCGCCTGGTCGAGCGTCGCCGCGGTATAGGTCTGGCCAGGCGAAAGATTTGCATAAGCGCGAATCGTTTCCGGCTCGAGGCGCTGATTCCCGTGCACGGAGATCGACCGGATGGTCCGTTCGACCGGAGCGGGTGTCGCGGCCGGCGTCGGCGCCGCGGGCGGAGCACCAGGCGCGGCGGGGCTGGACGTCGGCGCCGGCGTCTGCGGTGCTGGCGCGGCCTGGGCGAGCAGCGGAGCGGCGGAGCCGCCGAGCACTGTTCCCACCAGAAGCAAAGCGCCGGCGCGCCGGCTAAAACTCTTCGACCTTGAAATCACGCGTCCCCGCCTTGTGTGCAAAAGGTGCCGCGGCGTGCTTCGCCGCACAGCCCCGGTTACTGCCCTGCCCCAACCCACCTAGCCAATCAAGCGTTCAAGCTTACTCCACAGGCCAAGATCGTTACCCGTCGCGAAAAGCAGCAGGGCAAGAACGAGTGCAAGTCCGCCCCGGAATGCCCAGTCGAGCGTCGCGACGCTGACCGGCCGGCGCCGGACCATCTCGATGATGTAGAAAAAAAGGTGGCCTCCATCCAGCATGGGGACTGGCAAGAGGTTGATGAATCCGAGATTAATTGAGAGCAGCGCGAGCAGCGCGATGAACTCGATCGGCCCCATTGAGGCGACGTCCCCCGCCACGTTGGCGATCGCGATGGGGCCGCCGATCTGGCGCGGCGAGATGTATCCCCGGGCCATTTGCAGGATCGCGTCGACGTTTGCTCGAGTCATGCGGTAGGTCTGGCTGATCGCCTCTGGAATCGCTTGGGCGATCGGGATCGGCTTGAGGGCGGTGATGTCCGGAGCCACTCCGAGGAGGCCGCGCCGAACCTGCTCCCCATTCGGAGCTTTCATGGAGTCGGACCCGAGGACGAGCCTGAGGTTCCTGGTCAAGTCGCCGCGCTGGACGCGAACGACAACCATTTCGCCCGGACGAACCGCAGTCGCATTGGCGAGATCGGCGAAGGTCGGCGTTGGACGACCTGCGAGCGACAGGATCCGGTCGCCCGGACGAAGCCCCGCCCTTGCCGCCGGCGTGTTCGGTTGCACTTGGCCCACCGTGTTCGAAATCGGTGCTCCGACGAACGAGAAAAAGGCGGCGAAGATCAGGATCGCAAGCAGGAAATTGGCCGCGGGACCTGCCAGCACCACCAGAAATCGCTGCCAGACGGGTCGAATCTGGAAAGCGCGATCGCGCAGCTCCTCAGGGATGTTTTCCAGATCATCGGGATTGCTCGCCGGGGTCATGTCGCCGACGAACTTCACGTAGCCGCCGAGCGGCAGCCACGAGACCCGCCACCGAGTGCCCTGACCGTCGGTCCAGCCGAAAACCTCCCGCCCGAATCCGATCGAGAAGGTCTCGGCCGGAATCCGGAACATGCGCGCGACCAGATAGTGGCCGAGCTCGTGGAAAAAGACGAGCGGTCCCAGCGCGCAGACGAACGCGACGAGGGTCAGCCACAAGGATGGGTGCGGAAGCGTGGTCAAGAGCAGCTCGCCTTCATCATGGCCCGGGCATTCTCGCGCGTCACTCGGTCGATCTCCAATACATCGCCAATAGAAGCCGGAGCGTCGAATTTTGATGCGACCAGCGCCTCTTCGACGACCCGCGCAATGTCGGGGAAGCGGATCTCCTCTGCCAGGAAGCTAGCCACCGCAATTTCGTTGGCGGCGTTAAGCACGATCGGCGCCGAACCGCCAGCTTCCAGCGCCTGTCGGGCCAGCCGCAGCGCAGGAAAGCGCTCGAGATCAGGAGCTTCGAAGTCGAGACGGGCAATGTTCGCAAGGTCGAGCGATTGCGCCGGGGTTTCCATGCGCTGCGGCCAGGCGAGCGCATAACCAATCGGTATCCGCATGTCGGGACTACCGAGCTGGGCAAGAACCGAACGGTCGACGAACTCGACCATCGAATGGACCACCGATTGCGGGTGAATCAGGATGTCGATTCGCTCCGAAGGCAACCCGAACAGATAATGCGCCTCGATGAGCTCGAGGCCCTTGTTCATCAGCGTTGCCGAATCGACCGAGATTTTGGCACCCATCGACCACTTGGGATGCGCCACCGCCTGCGCCGGCGTGGCCAGTCGAATGGTCTCGGCCGAAGCGGTTCGGAACGGTCCTCCGCTCGCCGTCAAGACCAGTCTTGCGATGTCTTGCCGATTACTTCCGGCAATACATTGAAATATAGCGTTATGTTCGCTGTCGACTGGAAGGATCGTCGCACCACTCGCAAAGGCTGCGTCGGTCATTAGCGCGCCGGCGGTAACCAGCGCTTCCTTGTTGGCCAGTGCAACGGTGCTGCCTGCCTCGACCGCCGCCATCACCGGGCGAAGACCAGCGCATCCGACGATCGCGGCGATCACCAGATCCGCATCACCGGTCGCTGCTTCGATGAGGCCGTCCTCGCCCGCCGCCGTTCGGCAATCGGTCCCAGCCAGTAGTTGCTGCAGCTCCGTCAAGCGGCTTTCGTCCGCGATCACTGCCAGTTTCGCATCAGTCCGGCGGGCAATGTCGGCGAGCGCCTGGACGTTGGTTGAAGCGGTGATCGTGGTCACCTCGAAGCGATCGCGGTTACGCTCGACGAGATCGAGCGTCGACTTGCCGATCGAGCCGGTGGCGCCGAGGATCGCGATCTTGCGGGTCACGCAAGTCCCAATAGCTGCGCCGCGGCTGTCAGGACAGCCACGGGTACCAGGCCATCGAGACGATCGAGCGCGCCGCCATGCCCGGGCAACCAGTTGCCGCTGTCCTTGACCCCTGCCCGCCGCTTCATGCTGCTTTCGAATAGATCGCCGCCCTGGGCCGCGATTGCCAGGACAGGAGCAAGCGCAAGCAGGAACACGGGAAGGCCGTTCGCAAGCGCCCACGCTCCTCCGAGAATCGTCGCCGCCGCGATCCCGCCGACGAGTCCCTCGACGGTCTTGTTGGGGCTGATTGCGGGCGCCAGCTTGTGCTTACCGAAACTTCTCCCGGCGAAATAGGCGCCGATGTCGGTCGCCCAGGTGACGACGAATGCCCAGACGAGCAGGTTCAGCCCGGCCCGCTCGCGGATCCACAGCAGTGCGAGTGCGGGAAGCAACGCATAGACGAACCCGCCAAGATACCAGGTGGCACCCCACCCGCGCACGATCCTCGTCCATTCGTAGAACATCAGGGTCGCGACGGCCGCGACCAGCAGGGCGAAAATGTTGCCTCCCTGCACTGCTGCCAGCAGAGCCGCCGCGATCAGGAGAAAGCCGGTGAGCGTCCGGACGGTGAGTTCGTTCAAGCAGCCGCCCCTCGGCCACCGAACCGCCGCTCGCGCGCCGCGTAGGTTCTCAGCGCGCCGGCAAACGCCTGCTCATCGAAATCGGGCCAGAGGATGTCGAGGAACAGGAGCTCGGCATAGGCCGCCTGCCACAGCAGGAAGTTGGACAGTCGCACTTCGCCCGACGTGCGAATGAGCAAATCGAGCTCGGGAAGGTCGGCCGTCTGCAGCTTCGCCGATATCGCGATCTCGTCGATTGAGGCTGCGTCGATCGCTCCGCTCGCAGCTTCGGTCGCCAGCGACCGGGCTGCGGCGGCAATCTCCGCTCGCGAGCCGTAGTTGAGTGCAATGACCAGGGTAAGCCGCATGTTGGCCGCCGTGCGCTCGACCGCCCGCTCGAGCCGCTCGACCAGCTCGCCGCCGAAGGCCGAATAATCGCCGATCAACCTCAGCCTGACTTTTTCCTTCTCGAGCGTCTTGAGCTCGCGTTCGAGATAGAAACGCATCAGGGCCGTCAGATCGGAGATCTCCTCTTCGCTTCGGCGCCAGTTTTCGGAGGAGAAGGCGTAGATCGTCAGGACCTCGACGCCGTTGTCCGCAGCCGCCTGGAGCGCCCTTCGAACCGCTTCGGCGCCCGCGCGATGCCCGGCGGCCCGCGGGAGGCCGCGCTGCTTCGCCCAACGGCCATTCCCGTCCATGATGATCGCGACATGGCGGGGGATGAGCCCTCCCCCACTTCCGCCCGTGTCGAGCGCAGTCGAGACATGTCCTTCGACTTCGCTCGGGACAAGCGGCCGGGAACGGGACTTCACTTGCCGAGGATTTCCTTTTCCTTGGCCGTCGCCGCCTCGTCGATCTCCTTGATCGTATCGTCGGTAAGCTTCTGCACTTCATGCTCGAGCCGCTTGCGCTCGTCCTCGCTGATGTCGTGCTTCTTCTCGTCCTGCTTCAGGTGATCCATTCCGTCGCGACGGACGTTCCGCGCGGCGATCCGCGCTTTCTCGGCATATTGGCCGACGAGCTTCGCAAGCTCCTTGCGGCGCTCCTCAGTCAGCTCCGGGATCGGCAAGCGGATGACCTGTCCGTCGACGATCGGGTTGATTCCGAGCCCGGCGTTACGGATCGCCTTTTCGACTGGCTGCACGTTGGAGCGGTCCCACACCTGGACTGAAAGCAGGCGCGCCTCGGGCGTCGACACCGTCGCGACTTGATTGAGCGGCATGCTGGACCCGTAAACCTCGACATGGATCGGGTCGAGGAGCGCCGTCGAAGCGCGGCCTGTCCTCAAACCGCCGAGATCGTGCCGGAACGCCTCCACCGCGCCGTGCATGCGGCGCTTGAGGTCCTCGGTGCTGATGGTTGTGGTCATCGTCTACTCCCCATTCTGCACGACCGTCGCCGTTCCTCCGCCCTCGATCACCTTGGCGAGATTGCCCGGCTGGCGGAGATTGAACACGACGATCGGAATATTGTTGTCGCGGCAAAGCGCGACGGCGGCGGCGTCCATGACCTTGAGGTCGTCGCTCAGCACCCTGCCGAAGCTGACGGTGTCATAGCGCTTCGCGTCCGAGACCTTCTTCGGGTCGGCGGTGTAGATGCCGTCGACGCTGGTGCCCTTGAACAACGCGTCGCAACTCATCTCGGCCGCGCGGAGAGCTGCCGCGGTGTCGGTCGTGAAATAGGGATTGCCGGTGCCCGCGGCGAACAGGACGATCCGGCCCTTCTCGAGATGGCGAAGCGCGCGCCGACGGATGTACGGCTCGGATACACTGGCCATCGGGATCGCGGAGAGCACGCGCGTATCGACGCCGAGCTTTTCGAGCGCATTCTGTAGCGCCAGCGCATTCATCACCGTCGCCAGCATGCCCATGTAGTCGGCGGTCGCGCGATCGAAGCCCTTGGCGGCGGCCGCCATGCCGCGGAAGATGTTGCCGCCGCCGACCACCAGGCACAGCTCGTGCCCCTGGGCCTTGGCCGCGGCGATCTCGCCGGCGAGACCGGCCACGGCTTCGGGATCGATACCGAACTGGCCCTGTCCCATCAGCGCCTCGCCCGACAGTTTCAGCAGGATTCGGTTGAAACGCGGGCGGGTCATTCGGGCTCGCTGTCCTGGCGGATAAGAAAAGGGCGGCCACGCCTTTATGGTGCAGCCGCCCCGTTGCCAACTGCCTTGCGGCAGTTGCGATGCTTAAGCGACCGGTTCGGCCCTGTTCGTGCCGGCAGCCGCAGCGACCTCGGCGGCGAAGTCTTCCTGCTTCTTCTCGATGCCCTCACCCACCTCGAAGCGGGTGAAGCGCAGCACCTCGGCACCGGCAGCCTTGACCAGCTTCTCCACGCTCTGGTCCGGGTCCTTTACGAAAGGCTGGCCCAGCAGGGTCACTTCGGCCAGGAACTTCTTGATGCGACCTTCCACCATCTTCTCGATGATGTTCTGCGGCTTGCCGCTCTCCTTCGCCTTCTCCATCGCGATCGAACGCTCCCGCTCGACCAGCTCGGCAGGAAGCCGTTCGGCCGACAGCGCCAGCGGATGAGCAGCCGCGACGTGCATCGCGATCTGCTTGCCAAGCTGCATCAGCGTTTCGGGGGGCGCTGCGCTCTCGAGCGCAACCAGCACG
>DASSIU010000196.1:0-4100 GCA_035691585.1 Sphingomicrobium sp.
GTGGCGATGGCGATGCCGGCGATCGCGACCACGATCACGGTGGCGATCAGCAGGACCCCGGCGATGCTGCCCCACATCTCCTGCTCGCGGGTGCGGACCGCGGTCCTCGGCTTGGGCGCCTCGACGGCTTCGGCCAGCAGCACGTGCTTGCGCCGAATGCGCGAGGGCTTGAGCTCGACGGTCGGTCGGCGAGGGGTCCAGTGCATGCTCACGGGCGGCATGCTACCGCCCCGAGCTTACCGTTGGGTTAGCGGCTCGGCTCGCGCTTCAGCATCAGGCCACGCGCCTGGAACCAGTCGTTGGCGGCGTTGGTCCAGAGGAAGGCGCAGACGATCACCAGGATGATGAGGCTGAAGACCAGCACATATTTGATCGGCGAAATGTACAGGCCGACCGCCAGCCCGATGATTCCCCAGGCGAGGTACAGGACTCGCGACCAGGGCATGCCCTTCAGGATGCCGTAGGCCGAGACGAAGCCGATGACGCAGCCAAGGACGCTCCACAGCTGGTTGACGATCAGCGGCACCGGGGAGTTGGCGAGCATCTTGGCGACCAGCGGGTTCGATCCCATGGTCGCGGCGCTGTAGAGGCCGAACAGCCCGAAGATGATCAGCAGCCAGGCGATGACGGTCAGTGAAGTCGGACGCTTTTCCATGGTTCCCCCAATCCCGAAACGCGTCCCAGACTAGCGCGGAGAATGGCGGGAGCAACGGCCGTTCGACGAAATGCCGTTCCTCAGGCCCGCTTGCGGGATTTGGCGAATAGCTCGGCCTCGTTCCTCCGCCGCACCCGCTCGACCACCTCGCTGGTGACGTCGGCGCCTTCCGCATTGCAGCGGCGGTGGGTCAGGCAGAGATCGCCCAGCGCGGGCGACTCTCCGGCCTCGCTCTTCACAAGGGATTGGACCTTGGGCCCGAGGTCGTGGCCGGCGGTCAGGTCGAACCGCATCGGGCGGAGGCAGCGGCGGCATTCGTCACCGTCGCGGCTCCTCAGCGCGGCGACTCGCTGCAGCTCCTCCTGCTCGCGGCGGTACTTCCACGGGTTGACGTAGCGGGCGATGATCGACTGGCTCATGGGAGGTGCTTACACCCGACACGATTACTGCGAGGTTATCGTCCTCGCGGGCGGGAGGGCGGTGGCCGCCTGTTTGCGCGCCTGCTCGGCCTCGGCCTTGGCCTTGGCGGCGGCCGCGGCGGTTCGCGCTTCCTTCGCCTCCCGCTCGCGCTTGGCCTCGAGGTAGAACTGGTACTCGCTGGAACTCGGCGTCGTCTCGAAGATGCTGCCGACCTCCTGTCCCTTGGCCAGCCGCTTCGAGATCTCCGCCGCCACCGCGGCGACGGCGATCATGTTGATCGTCGGAGTTCCCCGGCAGCCCATCGGACCGACGGTGGCGCAGCTGTGGTCGGCGTAGGTTTCGTGGGGGTTGCGGGGACGGACGGTGTCACCCTGCTTCTTCAGCCGGCGCGCCTCGACGATGTCGGGCGGCAGGCGATAGCCTTCGGGCTTGATCGCGCAGACCACGATCTCATTGCCCTTTGGGCCGGCGGTCTGCGGCGAGCAGTCGCGCCCGGTGGGCGAGGCCGGTGCCGGTTTGGGAGGCACTGCGGCTTCGGGACCGTAGGGATGAGCGGAAGTTCCGGCTCCCGCCGCAGCCTGGGCCATGAGGAGGAACGCCACGGGCAGGCCAAGGGGCATTGGGGGCTTCTCGGGCTTCTGCGCTTTCGCGGCAATGAACGAACCGCCGCAATGGGTAAACTTACCGGCGCAACATCCAGGCCCGAGAAGCGTATAGGCCCTCGTCCCCAAGGGACTCGAAAGGAGCAGCCACATGCATCGTGTGTTGCTTGGACTGGCGGCAACGGCCGCTTTTATCGCGCTCTCTCCGGCACAGGGGCAAAGCATCACCGCGTCCGGCTTCAGCGCGTCCGCCGCAAGCGAGAGCTTCGGAAGCAGTTCCGATGGCACCCGTGGGCTGGTCGGCGTTTTCCGGCCGAACAGGCACTTCATCAACTGCCGCGGTCGATGCCGCCACATCCGGGTCGAAGACGGCTTCGGCTTCAGCGGCTACAATGATCCCGGCGATTATGACGCTAACCGCAGCTTCGATCCCGACAAGTGGAACGACTGGTGGCATGAGCGGCCGGAGCGCGCTTTTCCGCGATGGATGGCTAGAAACCGCGATTGCTCGCGCCAGTGGTACAGCGGCGACGTTCTGACCTGCTGATTCAGCGCGGCAGCAGGGCGTAGGTTCGGCGGAAGGCATGGACCTCGGCCGCGGTGTAGGCGCTGCCCGGCGCCTTGGGCGCGGGATCGGCGACGCCGGTGACGAAATAAGCAATGCCGCGGCCCCGCTCGGGATCAATCCACAGGCCGCTTTTCATGCCGTAGGCGTCGCCGGCATGCCCGGCGAGGACCGCACCGCCCGACCCCATGTCGTCAGCGCATCCGGGTTGGCGATTGGGCAGCTGGTGGGTGCCGTTGCCGGCGCTGCAATAAAAGCCGCCGTCGGTTGCTCCGTTGCTGCCGTTGAAATGCCAGGTCTGCGTCAGCAAGCTGTCGACCGCGTGCGGTGAAAGGATCCGGACCCCGTCGAGCGTTCCACGATTGAGCAGCATGCGTCCGATGCGGGCGAGGCCCCGCGCCGAAATCCGGAGCCCTCCCTGCGGGGCAAACAGCGATCCGTTCTCACCCAAGTGCCACAGCCGGAGGTCGCAGGGCGTGCCCTCCTTGACGAACACCGGACAGTCGGGCCGGCGGCCGTGGAGGTCGTCTTTCACCGGCTTTCCGTCTGGCGTGTCGAGCTCGACCGCCCGCGCCACCACGGAGTCGCTGCAGGTCGGCCAGTTGTAGCAGGCGTCGAGCTTCATCGGCTCCAGCACCTCGCGGCGCATCCAGATGTCGAACCGCTCGCCGGTGACCATTTCGACGATCGAACCGACGATCGGGTAGTTGAGATTGACGTAGGCGAAGTAATTGTCGCCCGGGCCATGCTGTGCATCCCAATTCCTGGGATCCGCCATCACCTGCCGCAATGAGCCGCCGAGCGGGATCACGTAATCGTCGTCATGCTCCCGAACCGAGCCGGTGTGGGCGAGCAGCATGGAGAGGCTGATCGTGCGGTCCGGAAAGTTCGGGTTGCGCAACGGCCAGCCGAGCCAGCGCGAGACGTCGCTGCTGAGGTCCAGCTTGCCCTCGTCGACGAGCTTCATCACGCCGATCGCGGTCACCATCTTGCTGACCGAGGCGACTCGAACCGGGTCATCGATCGTAACTCTGCGCCCACTTTGCGGATCGGCGATCCCGTCCGCGAAGCTGGCGATGTCACCGTTCCGATCGAAGGCGACTCCGACTTCGGCCCCGATCGATGGCGCGGCCGCTGGCCGAACCGTGGCGCAAGCCGCCAGGGAGATCGTGAGTGCGACGGCAAGGGCGCGCATTCCGCGATCCTGCCATAGTCGCCGTGCAACGAGAAGAAGCGCCTAACGGGGCTGGATCAGCGATTCCTGCGCGGACACCGCCTGCCATCGCCCGGAGCGATAAGCGAACACGTCGACGAAGCGAACCGACCCGATCGCCCTTCCGCGATCGCTCTGGCTGTTCACACCGCGAACGATCGCGACATTTCCGATCAAGACCGCGTGCACATCGCTGAGCGTCAGCCTCGATTCCGGTCGCCCCGGCAGACGGTCAAGGACCTGGCCCCTGGAAATCAGCTCGCCGCGCCAGCTCGTATCCGCGAAAGACGGGTCGAGGATGCAATCGAGCGCCGCGACATCGCGATTCTCGATCGCCGCGACCCACGCGTCCTCGGTTGCAAGCACAGCGGCTTCGGTTCGCCGTTGGGAATGACAAACCAGAGCCGCCGCCGAGGCGGTCGCCGCGCCAACTGGGAGAAGTGCGAGCGCGCCGATGATCGAGCGTGTCACAGCCGTCATTGCAAGGAGCGTAGCGACGAACCGATCCACGAGAAAGCTGGATTGCTTCCCCCGGCTCATTTGGCCGGGGTCGCAATGACGACTAAATAGGGACTTATGGCGGACGAGACGAAAGCAGCGAGCGCGATCCCGACGCTCGAGGACTGGCAGCATTGGACGCTGGTG
>DASSIU010000197.1:0-5550 GCA_035691585.1 Sphingomicrobium sp.
GCCTGGACCAGGATCGTCTCGCCGGCTTTTACTCGATAGACCCGCCGAAGCAGCATCTCGGCCGTCAGCCCCTGCAGCATCATCGCCGCCGCCTGCTCCGTGGGAATGGATTCCGGCAGCTTCACTAGCTTGTCGGCGGCAATGAGCCGCTCCTCCGCATAGCCGCCGATTGGACCGGCATAGGCGACCCGGTCTCCGACTCTCACGTTGGTGACCTCCGGTCCGAGTGCGTCGACAATGCCCGCACCCTCCACGCCGGGCGTGAAGGGCAGCTCCTGCTTGTAGAGGCCGGAGCGGTGATAGACGTCGATGAAGTTGAGCCCGGCTGATTCCTGACGGAGGCGGACCTGTCCCGATCCGGGCTCCCCGACGTCGACTTCTTCCCATTTGAGGACCTCGGGTCCTCCGGTTTGATGGACTCGGATCGCGTGCGGCATTGCGCGCACATGGGTTCCGTCTCGGCCAAAGAAAAGCCCCGCAGCGGCGAACCGCTACGGGGCTGAGGATGAGCTGGCTTCGATCAGCTGCCGGCGTGTGCCGCCAGCGCCGCTAGCAGCAGCAGCGCGACGATGTTGGTGATCTTGATCATCGGATTGACGGCCGGGCCGGCGGTGTCCTTGTAGGGATCGCCCACCGTGTCGCCGGTCACCGCGGCCTTATGAGCCTCGGAGCCCTTGCCGCCGTAATTACCATCCTCGATATATTTCTTGGCATTGTCCCAGGCGCCGCCGCCCGAAGTCATCGAGATGGCGACGAACAGGCCAGAGACGATCACCCCCAGAAGCAGCGCGCCGACGGCGGCGAGGCCGTTCTCGCGGCCGGCGACCGCGCCGATGACGAAATAGACGACGATCGGGGCGAGCACCGGAAGAAGCGATGGGATGATCATTTCGCGGATGGCGGCGCGAGTGACGAGGTCGACCGTGCGCGCATAGTTCGGGCGGACCGAGCCATCCATGATGCCCGGATTGTCGCGGAACTGCTGCCGCACTTCCTCGACCACGGCGCCGCCGGCGCGGCCGACGGCCGTCATGCCCATCGCGCCGAACAGGTACGGGAGCAGCGCGCCGAGCAGCAGGCCGACGATGACGTAGGGGTTCGACAGGAGGAAATCGACTTTGAGGGTCGGGAAATACTCCTTGAGGTCGGCGGTGTAGGCACCGAACAGCACCAGCGCCGCAAGACCCGCGGAGCCGATCGCATAGCCCTTGGTCACCGCCTTGGTTGTGTTGCCGACCGCATCGAGAGCGTCGGTGCGGGTGCGGACGTCCTCTTCGAGGCCCGACATTTCGGCGATTCCGCCGGCATTGTCGGTGACCGGACCATAGGCATCGAGCGCGACGACCATGCCCGCCAGGGCGAGCATCGCTGAGGCCGCGAACGCGACACCGAGGAACCCGGCGAGCTGGAAGCTGGCAATCAGGCCCACGATAATGACGATCGTCGGTGCCGCGGTGGATTCGAGGCTGACCGCGAGACCCTGGATGATGTTGGTGCCGTGGCCGGTCTGGCTCGAGCGAGCGATCGACTGCACCGGACGATAGTTCGTGCCCGTGTAATATTCGGTGATCCAGACGATGAGCGCGGTGACGGCAAGGCCGATGAAGCTGGCCCAGATGAGGTTGGTCGCCGGGAAGCTCAGGCCCGCGTTGGTCGTGATCGTCTGCTTGAGGTTGCCGCCGAGCGCATAATAAGCGGCGCCGTAGATCGCCGGCACCGCGAGCAGGGTCGCTGTCCAGAAGCCCTTGTAGAGCGCACCCATGATCGAGCCCTTGGCTCCGAGACGGACCATGTAGGTGCCGATGATCGAGGTGATGATGCAGACTCCGCCGATCAGCAGCGGCAGGCTCATCAGCGGCATCAGCAGGGGCGAGGCTCCGATCGCCAGCGCGACCGACACCATCGTGATTCCGACCGTGACGACATATGTTTCGAAAAGATCGGCGGCCATGCCCGCGCAGTCGCCGACATTGTCACCAACGTTGTCAGCGATGACCGCAGGGTTGCGTGGGTCATCCTCGGGAATTCCGGCCTCGACCTTGCCGACGAGGTCGGCACCGACGTCCGCCGCCTTGGTGAAGATGCCGCCGCCGAGACGGGCGAAGATCGACACGAGGGAAGCGCCGAGGGCGAGGGCGGTCAGCGCCGTGACCACCGGTCGGTCGTTGGGCGCGTAGCCGCCAGGGCCGGTCAGGTACCAGAACAGCCCGCTGATCGCGAGCAGCGCCAAGCCGGCAACCAGCATGCCGGTAATCGCGCCGGCGCGAAACGCGGTGGTGAGGCCGCTCTGCAGGCTCTTTCGCGCGGCTTCGGCGGTGCGCACGTTGGCGCGGACCGAGATGTTCATTCCGATGAAGCCGGTTGCTCCCGACAGAATGGCGCCGATGAGGAATGCCACGGCCGAGAGCGGCTTCAGGAAGATGCCGATGATGATGGCGACGATGATTCCGACGATCGCGATGGTCGTGTATTGGCGACGAAGGTAGGCGCCGGCCCCCTCCTGGATCGCGGCGGCGACTTCGATCATCCGCTGATTGCCGGCGGACATCGACAGCACCTGCCGGCTCGTGACGATGCCATAGAGGACTGCGATCACGCCGCAGATCAAGGCGATATAAATCAGATTCATGGGTTCAAGCTTCCCCGTTCTTGAAGCAGGCAGACGCGGCCGAAGAACGGCGACCGCCCCGAAAAACGGCGTCGGTTTAGGGAGCGTTTTCGCGGCTGGCAACCGCGTGAATTAAGCGGGTTAACGGATGAGCAGGGCGAGCAGCATCCCGGAGACCAGCCCGCTAAGGCCGATCAGCAGCTGGCGCGGCCGAATGACCGCAGTCGTCATCAGTCTGGTGCTCAAAACCCAGGACCTCCGGCAGCTCGACCGGTTCGCCGGCGTAGGTCAGGGAAAGGGAGACCCCGCCAGGCGCCAGCGAGCCGACGCGACTGATCCTGGTCGCGTATGGTAAAGAAAGCGTTGATGGATCGAGTTCCGGTGGCAGGGCGGCCAGCAGCGCGTAATCGTCCCCGCCGGTCGCTGCGAACCGCCGAGCGGCGAGATCCTGGCCCCGCTCCGCAATGAACGCGCGCGACAGCGGGAGGGCCTCGAGGTTGATTTCGATCCGGCAGCGGCTTGCCTCCGCCATGCGGCGGGCATCGAGCAGCAGGCCGTCGGACACGTCCATCATCGCATGTGCGTGCGGCGCGAGTGCCTGTCCGGCGCCGAGCTGTGGGATGGGTCGGCGATAGATGTCCACCAAAACGCCCGTCGCTTTCGGGTCGGTTCTAAGCAGCGCGAGACCGGCGGCCGCATCGCCAAGCGAACCGACTAACCACAGTGCGTCCCCAGGCCGGGCGCCGGCGCGGTCGGGCACTGTCGCCGGCCCACGACCGAACACGGTCATTCCGAGCACTCGCGGCGCTCCCGCCGGCAACGAAATGGTATCGCCGCCGACGAGCGGCAGGCCATAGCTCTCGCACGCAGCCTCGACCCCGCCGAGGAAGCCTTCCTCCCACTCGCCGGCTCCGCTGATGGTGAGGGACAGCAGCGCTCCCGCGGGCGTCGCACCCTTTGCCGCGAGGTCCGAGAGGTTCACGGCCACGAGCTTCCAGCCGACGCTTGCCGGCGGGTCGTTGGGCAGGAAATGAACGCCTTCGGCGATGCTGTCATGGGTGATGACCAGGCCGTCGAGCACCGCGACGTCGTCGAGCAGCCCGCGCGCCTCCGGCGCCGTCGCAATCCGCCGCAGCCGTTCGATGACTTCAGATTCGCGCATCGCCTTACGCTCGCGCCGACCGGGCTTCCTTGGCAATGGCGTCGAGCAGCCCATTGACGAACCCGCTCTCGCGCTTGTCGTAGAAGGCTTGGGCGACATCGACATATTCGGAGATGACCGAGCCGACCGGAACGTCGGCGCGGGCGATCAGCTCATAGGCGCCGGCGCGAAGGATGGCGCGCATCGGACGGTCAAGCCGCTCGAGGCTCCAGCCGTCGGCCAGGCGGTCTCCGATCAACGTATCGATCTCCCCGCGACGTGCATCGGCGCCGACCACGATATCGTCGAAAAAATCCCGCTCGGCCTCGTGATAGGTCTGGTCCTCGATTGTCGCCCCAAGGCGATGATCGTGAAATTCCTTGAGGAGGCGGGGGAGGGGAGTGCCCTCCATCTCCTGCTGGTAAAGCGCCTGAACGGCCGCGAGGCGCGCGGCGGAACGCGAACGGGAGCGGGGCTGGGTCATTGCGCGGCGGCACTAGCCGCCGCTTGCCCGGCAAGGAAGGGCCGGAGCGCGGCGGCGACCTGATCCCCTGCTTCCCACGGGGCGAAATGTCCAACCTCCGATAACTTCACGATCGCCAGGTCATCGACCAGATCATCGAGACCGTCGAGCTGTAACGGCAGCAAGGCCTTGTCCCGCATTCCCCAGACAACCAGGGTCGGAACCTTGACGGCCGGAAACGCGCGCAGCAGCCAGTCGGGCAGGGGCACCGTCACTCCCGATGGCGGAACGATAACCCGCGAGGCGCGGTACCAGTTGAGCATCGCGTTGAACGCGCCAGGCTGCGACCAGTCGGCAATGTATTGGCGCTTCTCCGCCTCAGGTATCTTCGAAACGTCGGTGTGACGGGCGAAGGTCGTATCGAAGAACCAGTCGAACCCCTTCGCTTCGACCATCTTTTCGAAGCCGGGCGCGCGAAAGGCGGTGATGTATTGCGACGCGGCGCGCTGCTCGGCGCTTTCGATCAGGCTTTTCTGGAAGAGGACCGGGTGCGGCGCGTTGATAATCCCGAGCCGTGTCAGTCGCGGGTCACCCCGAAGCGCCGCGCCCCAGGCGATCGCTCCGCCCCAATCGTGTCCGACCAGCACAAACTGATCGAGCCCGAGCGCCTCGGCCAGCCCGAATACGTCGTCGATCAGCGTGTCGGTCTTGTAGTCCTCGATATTCTGCGGAAGGTCGGACCCCGCGAAACCGCGCTGGTCCGGCATGACGAGAAAGAAGTCATCCTCGAGCCGCGGCGCGACCTCACGCCACGTCCGATGCGATTCCGGGAAACCGTGGAGCAGGATCGCTGGCGGATTCGATGGATTACCCCCCAGCGCGACGTTCAGCGTAACGTCGGTGCGGAGCGCAACGCGGCGAAATTCGCTCACGGATAGCTGACCGTCAGCGGCACATCGGGCAATGGAATATATTCCTCGTCGTCGCCGGGGATCAGTGGAAAGCGCTGAGCCTTCCAGTCCTCTTTCGCCTGGTTGATCCGGTCGCGCGAGGAGGAAACGAAATTCCAGAAGACGTAGCGGCGGGTGGGGAAGGCCTCGCCCCCCATCAGCATCACGCGGCCTCCGCCCGCGCTCGACAACCGCGCTTCGTGACCCGGACGCAGGATGTAGAGCGCGAACGGATCGAGCGGCGCCCCATCCAGGTCGGCCTGGCCCCCGACCAGCATGACGGCGCGCTCGTCGGCGTCGGCATCGATCGGGATCGACCCACCGGTTAGCTCGATATCGGCATAGATGGTCGGCGAATGCTGCGGCGTGGCGGCAGTCGCACCCCATA
>DASSIU010000198.1:0-3362 GCA_035691585.1 Sphingomicrobium sp.
TCGGGGGTCTCGTCGCTCACGCCTGCAGGTGGTAGCGGGCGAGCGATTGCGGTCAAGCGGAGTCAGCCTAATGCCGATCAATGCGACCGAAGCATACGACGATAGCAACATCTTCGCGCGCATCCTTCGAGGCGAGATTCCCTCGAAGAAGGTCTATGAGGACGAGCATGCGCTCGCCTTCCACGACATCAACCCGCTGGCTCCGACACACATCCTGGTGATTCCGAAGGGCCCCTACGTTTCGTGGGACGATTTCTCTGCGAACGCATCGGACGGGGCAATCGCCGGCTTCGTCCGCGCCGTCGGCAAGGTTGCGCGAGAGGCCGGACTGGTCGAGTCCGGTTACCGCCTCCTCGCCAACACCGGCTTGAACTCGGGACAGGAGGTGCCGCACCTACATGTGCACATCTTCGCCGGACGGCCGCTTGGGCCGATGCTTTCGCGTTAGCCGCGCGTCATGGGGCATCAGCCCGAAGGCCGCCTACCGGTCGATATGGGATTGCCCTCGGCCCACCAGCCGTTAGGGTTACCGACAACGAGATTTCCGTAGGGGAGAGAGATGGCGACTGTTGCACCGCGAGAAGGCCTGCTTCTCGGCCGAGTGAAGCCGCTCGATGCGATTCTGGCGACCGCCGAAAAGAAAGGCCTGCAGCGCTCGCTCGGCGCATTCCAGCTTACCCTGCTCGGCATCGGCGCTGTGATTGGCACCGGCATTTTCGTGTTGACGGCCGAGGCTGCCCAGAAGGCCGGGCCGGCGATGACCATCAGCTTCGTGATCGCCGGCTTCGTGTGCGCGGTGGCGGCGCTTTGCTACTCCGAGCTTGCCTCCATGGTTCCGGTCGCGGGCTCCGCCTACACCTATACCTACGCGGTCATGGGTGAACTGTTTGCCTGGATGGTGGGCTGGGCGCTAATCCTCGAATATGCGATCGGCGCTAGCGCGGTCGCAGTCGGCTGGTCCGGTTATTTCGTCGGTCTGCTCAAGAGCTGGGGCATCATCGTTCCACCAGCTTTGGCGGCGGGCCCATTTGGCGGCGGCGTGTTCAATCTTCCGGCCGCCGGTATCTCGGCTCTGGTCACTATCCTTCTGATCGTCGGTACGAAGGAAAGCGCCCGTGTCAATGCCGTGCTGGTCCTGGTGAAGATCGCCGCGCTTACCGTCTTCTGCTTCCTCACCCTGCCCGTTCTGAAGGGCCAGCATTTCACGCCCTTCATTCCGAATGGCTGGGGCACTTACGGAGTGGTCGGCGCGGCGGCCTCAATCTTCTTCGCTTATGTCGGCTTCGATGCCGTTTCTACAGCCGCCGAAGAAACCAAGAATCCTCAGCGCAACGTCCCGATTGGCTTGATCGGCTCGCTCGCCATCTGCACGATCTTCTATCTGCTCGTGGCGACCGGCGCGATCGGCGCAATTGGCGCTCAACCCGTGCGTGACGCGCTCGGCCATCCATTCCCGCCGGGAAGTCTCGAACTCACCAACCAGTGCAACGCGATCGTCGCGGGCGGGGCCACTCAGCCGCTTGTCTGCTCTCGCGAAGCATTGGCCCACGTGTTGCGCACCATCGGCTACCAGCGAATCGGCGACCTCATCGGAATCGCCGCGTTCGTGGCCCTGCCATCGGTCGTGCTGATGATGATGTTCGGCCAAACGCGCATCTTCTTCGTTATGGCCCGCGACGGCCTGCTCCCCGAGAAGCTCGCGTCCGTGCACCCGCGTTTCCACACGCCGCATGTGGTGACCGCCGTCACCGGTGTCGGAGTTCTGCTCGCCGCTGCGTTCCTGCCGGTCGGAAAGCTCGCGGATTATTCGAACTCCGGCACCTTATTCGCGTTTGCGATGGTGGCACTGTCGGTGATGATCCTCCGGCGAAAGGATCCCAGTCGCCGCAGGCCATTCCGCACCCCCGCGGTCATGATCGTGGCGCCGCTCGCGATTATCGGATGCATCGGCTTGTATCTGAACCTCGTTCCCGTCGCGATCGCCGTGCTGCCGGGCTGGGGCGCCATCGGCTTGCTGATCTACTTCGGCTATTCCCGTCGCCGTAGCCATGTCGGCAGGGGGATCGTGGACGTGCCCGAGCTTGCGCCCGACGCGCCTGGATCGATCGGTATCGCGCCGATGCCCGGAGCGCCTGTCCCGCCACAAGATCGGGGGTAAGCGGTGGGCGTGGTGTGATCGCGCCGCCGTTCGAGATTCTCGGGCTCGACCACCTGCTGCTGCACGTGCGCGGGATGGCCGAGGCCGAGCGATTCTATTGTGGTGCCCTCGGATGCACCGTTGCGCACCGCATGCCGCATCATGCGATGACGGAGCTTAGGGCTGGCTCATCGACGGTCGTTCTCGTCGACACTTCAGATCCGAACGGCGCCTGGGCGCTTCAGGGTGCCCAGGCCGGCCGCAATCTCGATCATTTCGCGCTGGGCACCGGCCCATGGGATGAAGCGACAATGCGCGAATGGCTCGCCGACCACCATGTCGAGTTAGAGGAGGAGCGGGCGGAAGCCGGAGAGCTTTCCTTCTACGTCCGTGATCCCAGCGGCAATCGGGTCGAGCTGTTGCGGCGGTCTTAGGCGACCAGGTCTCCAGCGAGCGTCTTGAGGCTTGTCTCGGGCCGCGCGCCATAGTGCTGGATCACTTCCGCGGCGCAGATCGCGCCGAGACGTAGCGACTGTTCGAGGCTGTGGCCCCGCGCGGCGCCTAAAAGGAATCCGGCGGCGAACAAATCGCCGGCACCGGTCGTATCGACCAGCTCACCGATTGGTTCGGCGGGAACGTCGGCGCGCTCGCCGTTGCGGGTCGCCAGCGCGCCATCCTCGCTGCGGGTGACCACCAGCGTGTCGAGCTTGGGCGCGATCGCCGCGACAGCGGTCTCAAGGTGCGCGACCCCTGCGAGCGCCTCGACCTCCGCCTGGTTCGCGAACAGGATGTCGATTCGCCCCTCGTCGAGAAGGCGGTTGAATCCGCCCCGGTGGCGGTCGACGCAAAAAGTGTCGGACAGGGTGAATGCAACCTTGCGCTTGGCCTCCCGCGCGACCTCGATGGCCCGCACCATCGCGTAGCGCGGTGTCTCCGGGTCCCACAGGTATCCCTCGAGATACAGGATCGCGGAATCGCGGATTTGCTGCTCGTCCAAGGCCGATTTAGGCAAGTGCTGAGCAGCCCCCAGGAAGGTGTTCATGGTCCGGTGGCCGTCGGGCGTGACCAGGATCATCGACCGCGCCGTCGGCTCGCCGACATCCGAGGCAGGCGTGATAAATTCGACTCCGGCGGACGTGAGATCGTGCCGGTAGAATTCGCCGAGCTGGTCCGGAGCCACTTGGCCGATGAACCCCGCCCGGCCGCCGAGCGCCGTGACGCCCGC
>DASSIU010000199.1:0-2616 GCA_035691585.1 Sphingomicrobium sp.
ATGACGCCGTCGAAGGCGTGATCATGCTTCGGACGGGCGAAAAGACTCAGGACGTTCTGAAGGGCGTCGAGGCGAAGACCCGCGAGCTCAACACCAGCATACTGCCGAAGGACGTGAAGGTCGTTCCCTTCTACGACCGCACGGACCTCGTCCACGAGACGGTGCGCACGGTCGAGAACAACCTGCTGCGCGGCATGCTGCTCGTCGTCGTCGTCCTCATCTTCTTCCTCTACGACGTTCGCTCCGGCCTCATCGTTGCGGTAACGATTCCGCTGTCCTTGCTGTTCGCCTTCGCGTGCCTGGATTTGCAGAACGCGTCGGCGAACCTGCTTTCGATAGGCGCGATCGACTTTGGAATACTCGTCGATGCCGCGGTGATCATGGTGGAGAATATCTACCGCCGATTGGCGGCGACCGAGAGTTCATCGGCGGGGGTCGCTACGGTTATCCGCGAAGCGGCCGCGGAGGTCGACCGGCCGCTCTTCTACTCCGTCATCGTCATCGTCGTCAGCTTCCTGCCAATCTATGTCCTGACCGGTCCGTCGGGAGTGTTGTTCAAGCCGATGGCCGACACGATGATCTTCGCGCTGATCGCCTCGCTGATCGTCACCCTGACCCTGCTCCCGGTGCTCTGCTCGTGGTTACTGCGCAGCGGGGTGCGGGAACGGCGCAATGCGATCTTCGAGCGGATTCGGTCCGGCTACATCCGCGGCCTCGATCGCTGCCTCGCCAGGCCCAAGGCGACCGTCGCCATCTCCGCCGCGATCCTTTTCGCCTCGCTGTTGTTGTCGACCGATGTCGGCTCCGAATTCATGCCGCATCTCGACGAGGGCGCATTGTGGGTCCGGGCGACGATGCCCTACACGATTTCCTTCGATGAATCGGCCAAGATCGTGCCGCAGATCCGGTCGATCATCGCGTCCTTTCCGGAGGTGACTGTCGTGGGCTCGGAACACGGCCGTCCCGATGACGGGACCGACCCGACCGGCTTCTTCAACGCCGAGTTCTTTGTCGGCCTGAAACCCTACTCCCAGTGGCACGGCGCCCACCGCGACAAGGCTCAGCTGATCGCGGCGATCAACAACAAACTTCAGTCTTTCCCGGGCATCACCTTCAACTACACCCAGCCCGCCGAGGACGCGGTCGACGAAGCGGAAACTGGCCTCAAGAGCGCGCTCGCCGTGAAGGTATTCGGCTCCGACCTGAACACGCTCGAGGCCAAGGGCAAGGCGATCAAGGGCGTCCTGGAGCATATCCGGGGCATTCATGACGTCACGTTGGTCCAGGAGCTCGGCCAACCGAGCCTGACCATCAAGATCGATCGCGACAAGACCGCGCGCTACGGCATCAACGTCGACGACATCAATGGACTGGTCCAGACCGCGATCGGCGGCGACACGGCGACTCAGGTCGTCCAGCAGGAGAAAGAGTTCGACCTCGTCGTCCGGCTCCAGGGCCAATATCGCGACAATCCCGTCGCGATTGGCAACATCCTGGTGGCTACTCCGGCGGGTGCGCACATCCCCTTGAAGGAGCTCGCCGACATCTCGGTCAGCAACGGCGCGTCCTTCATTTATCGCGAGAACAATAGCCGGTTCATCGGAGTGCAGTTCTCAGTGGAAGGCCGTGACCTTGCCAGCGCGGTCCAGGAAGCGATGGCCAAGGTTTCTCAGAAGGTAGCGCTGCCGCAGGGGTACCGGCTCGATTGGGGCGGCGAATATAGCGAGTATACCGCGTCCCGCGCGCAGCTTGCAGCGATCGTGCCGCTGACACTGCTGCTGATCTTCCTGCTGCTGTTCGTTCTCTATCGGAACTTCAAGTTCCCAGCGATCGCGCTTGTCGGCGTGCTCATGTCCGCGCCGGTCGGCGGGATATTGGCGCTGTGGATCAGCGGAACGCCGTTCTCGGTTTCCTCCGGCATCGGATTCCTCGCGCTGTTCGGAGTCTCGGTGCAGACCGCGCTCGTCTATATTTCCTACGTCAACGAGCTTCGCCTCGCCGGAACTCCGCTCGCGCCGGCAATCCGCGAAGCGGCGATCCTGCGATTGCGTCCGATCATGATGACGGCGCTGGTGGCAGCGCTCGGACTGCTGCCGGCCGCGCTCGCGACCGGCGTCGGGACAGATACTCAGCGACCCTTTGCGCTGGTGATCGTCAGTGGTCTCTTCGCCTGTCTGCTGATCATCATATTCCTGATGCCCGCGCTCTACACGCTGATCGCTCGCGAGGGCGACCGGCTGGAGGTTTAGGGGCGCTCGACTGGCCGATTAGGGCTGGACGGGCGGGCCTCAATCCTGCTTTCGGGAGCGCCATGGATAAGCCCGCCAGCCTCCCTTCCCCGCCCGCTGCCGAGCAGCGACCCTATAGCTACGAACGGCACGGCGTGACCATCGAGGACCCGTGGCACTGGCTGCGTGACCCCAAATATCCCGAGGTCGATGACCCGGAGGTGCTCGCCTACCTGAAGGAGGAGAATGCCTATTTCGAAGGATGGAAAGCTCAGCACCAGGAGCTGATCGACCGGCTGTTCGAGGAGATGAAGGGACGGATCAAGGAGGATGAGAGCTCGGTCCCCGTCCGTGATGGCGACTGGCTCTACTGGTGGGCTTTCAAGCC
>DASSIU010000200.1:0-4535 GCA_035691585.1 Sphingomicrobium sp.
TCCTGACCGAAGCCGCGCTCGACTTCCTCGCCGAGCTGCACGAACGCTTCGATTCGCGACGTCGCGACCTCCTCGAAGCGCGCGAGGAGCGACAGGACCGGTTCGACTCGGGTGAGTTGCCGGACTTCCCCGCCGAGACCCAGGACATCCGCGACGCGGACTGGACGGTCGGCGCGATCCCGCGCGACCTGCTTGACCGGCGGGTCGAGATCACCGGCCCGACGAATGCCAAGATGCTGATCAATGCGCTCAACAGCGGCGCGCAGGCGTTCATGGCCGATTTCGAGGACGCGACTTCGCCGGTCTGGGACGAACTGGTGCAGGGGCAGGTGAACCTCAGGAATTACTGGAACGGCCGGCTCGACTTCACCGACCCAGCGAGCGGCAAACATTATGCCGTCGGCGACAAGCCCGCGGTGCTGATGGTCCGGCCTCGCGGCTGGCACTTGCCCGAAGATCATGTGACGGTGAACGGCGAGGTCGTCGCCGGCGCGCTGTTCGATTTCGCGATCTACTTCTGGAACAACGCGCGCGCCGCGCTGTCGAAAGGGTCAGGCCCCTATTTCTACCTCCCCAAACTCGAGAGCCGGCACGAAGCCGCGCTGTGGAGCGACGTATTCAAGTTCGCCGAGGACAAGCTTCGGCTCGAGCGCGGGACGATCAAGGCGACGGTGCTGATCGAGACCCTGCCCGCCGCGTTCGAGATGGAAGAGATCCTCTACGCGCTCAGAGAGAATATCGTCGGGCTCAACTGTGGGCGCTGGGACTATATCTTCTCGACCATCAAGCGCTGCGGCCGCTCGGCCGAGCGGCTGACCCCTGACCGCGGCCAGATGACCATGGATAAGGCGTTCCTCGCTGCTTATTCGCTGCGGCTGATCGCGACCTGCCACCGCCGCGGCGCCTTCGCCATGGGCGGCATGTCTGCCTTCATCCCGGTGAAGGGCGACGAGGCGGCGAACGACAAGGCGTTCGAAGCCGTGCGCGCGGACAAGCTCCGTGAAATGACGAACGGCCACGACGGCACCTGGGTCGCGCATCCGGGTCTGGTGCCGGTCGCGGCGGAGGCGTTCGCGCGGATCGCGCCCAACCAGCTCTCGAAGATGCCCGAGCACGTGCCCGGCCGCGACGAGATGCTGGAGCTTCACGAGGGCGTCCGCACCGAGGCCGGCGCACGCGCAAACATCCGCGTCGGAGTGCAGTATCTCGCCGCCTGGCTCGGCGGGAAGGGCGCGGTACCGCTCTACAATCTGATGGAGGACGCCGCGACGGCGGAGATCTGCCGCACGCAGCTGTGGCAATGGCTGAAGTATGAAGCGCCTTTGGACGATGGGCGGAGGTTCACCCTCGATCTCTTCGAGCAATGGTTCGACGAGGAGGTCGGCCTGCTCGCCGAGGTCCCCAATATCGCCGAAGCCGCGCGGCTGATGCACAACATGATCGTCGCGGACGATCTCGTCGAATTCCTGACGCTGCCGGCTTACGAGCTGCTGGATTGAGCTAGAGTCCGCTTTCGACCCAAAGCAGACTCTTCACTCGGCTTCGATATCGAACAGGTTCAAGTAGCGGCCCTCGATGGGCCCGCCGCGCTCCGGACCAAGTTCATCCGGTTGCGCCGCTCCGCGCCACTCGCCTGATTGAAACTCGGTCGGGATGGGATCGACATTGGGATCGATGCCTCGCGCCTCTAACTCGTCAAACCAACGATCCCGTTGGGAAGGTGGCAGCTTTTCGCCGCACCATGGGCAGTAAAATAGCAACTGCCGTGCGCCACCAGCCTGAACCCAATAGTCATCGAACCTTGGGTCATACTCGACCGACGCCCAGTCGTTCTGCCGGTGCCGCTCCATGTGTCCGCGATGCATTTCAACCATACCGGAAGCCTAAAGAGGCTAGTGGCAGCTTTCCACCCATTCCGGACTCTGGCGATCCGATAGTGTCACACCAAAAGCGCCGCTCTCCGTGACTTTTGTGACGATAAGAGTTTGCCGCAAACAAAAAGGGCGCCGGAATGGCTTCCGACGCCCCTCCTTGATCTTGGCTGTGAAAGCCTAAGCCGCCTTCTTCTCCAGCGCCCCCTTCGCCTGGGCGATGATTGCGGAGAACGCCTCCGCCTCGTGCATCGCGATGTCGGCGAGCACCTTCCGGTCGAGCGTGATTCCGGCGAGGTTCAGCGCGTGGATGAACTGGCCGTAGGTCAGCCCTTCGGCGCGGACCGCGGCGTTGATGCGCTGGATCCAGAGGGCGCGGAAGCTCCGCTTCTTCACCTTGCGGTCGCGGTAGGCATATTGCCCGGCCTTCTCGACCGCCTGCCGCGCGACGCGGATCGTGTTCTTGCGACGGCCGTAATAGCCCTTTGCCTGCTCCAGGATGCGCTTGTGCTTGGCGCGGGTGGTTACACCCCGCTTGACGCGTGCCATGTCAGCTTCTCCTTACTTCAGGCCGTAGGGGGCCCAGGCCTTCACGCGCGCCGTGTCGGCGTCGGCGAGAATCTCTGTGCCGCGGTTCTGGCGGATATACTTGGCGTTGTGGCTGATCAGCCGGTGCCGCTTGCCAGCGACCCCATGCTTGATCTTGCCGGTCGCCGTGAGCTTGAAGCGTTTTTTGACGCCGCTCTTGGTCTTCAGCTTGGGCATTTTCTCTCCTTTGCTCGGCTAGCGAGCGAGTATTTGAACCGCCACGGCAGCCCTTTCGGCCGGGCCGTTCTCGTTGTTTCCAATGACTTGGAAGCGCGCGCCTATAGAGGCGACGAGCTGCGCTGGCAACCTACCACGGAATGGTGGAACCGTTGCGCCGCAGGAACTTGCCGGTGTCGGCGATGGTCAGCCGCTCGATCAGCTTGCGCATGTCGCCGACACTCTGCTCGGCGGTGATCTCGGCGCCCGACCCGCCCATTCGCGTCTTCACCCAGCCGGGGCTGACAGCCACGCAGGTGACGCCGCGCGGCTTGGCCTCGATCGCCAGCGTGCTCCACGCCATGTTCAGCGCCGCCTTCGAGGTGCGATAGGGGAGCCAGCCCCCGCTGTTCTCGGCGATGCTGCCCATGCCGCTGGAGATGGCGATCATCTTGCCGCCGCGCGCCATTTTCGGGAGCAACGCCTTGCTCAACTGGTACGGCGCGATTGCGTTGACCATCATCATCACCTGCCAGTCACGGGCGTTCCCGGGTCCGTCGGGGTTCATCGGGTGATTGGTCCCGGCATTGGCGATGAACAGGTCGAGCGGGCTTCCCATCTTCGTTGGAAAGGCCGCGACGGCATCAGCATCGGCAAGATCCAGCGCTTCGACCCGGATGCCGAGAGCGTCCAGCTCAGCGCTCGACTGCCGGGCCGTGGCGATGATGTCCCAGCCGTCGTGCGAAAACTGCCGCGCAAACTGGAGGCCGATGCCGCGGTTGGCTCCGGTGATCACGATTGTGGGCATGCGTGCTCCTTCATCCCTTCCCTGGCAGGGAGGGGCAGGGGTGGGTTGAACGTTCGCGCATCGACAAGGATGCAGGCAACTCGCTGCGCTCGCACCCACCCCCAACCCCTCCCTCGAGAGGGAGGGGGGAAGATCAATCGAACAGGCTGGACACCGAGCTTTCGTCGGCGATTCGGCGCACGGCTTCGCCGAGCAGCGGGGCGACGGTCAGGCGGCGGATTCGACTGTCCTTGGGATCGGCCTCGCCGGTATAGATGGTGTCGGTGACCACCAGTTCGCTGAGCTCGGACTTCGAGACTCGCGCGGCGGCGCCCCCGGACAGCACGCCGTGGGTGCAGTAAGCGAACACCTCCGTCGCGCCCTGTTGCTTCAGCGCCGCCGCCGCGTTGCACAGCGTCCCCGCAGAATCGACGATGTCGTCGACCAGAATGCAGGTCCGCCCGTCGACATCGCCGATGATGTTCATCACCTCCGATTCGCCGGCTCGCTCGCGGCGCTTGTCGACGATCGCCAGCGGGGCGTTGTTGAGCCGCTTGGCCAGGCCGCGCGCGCGGACCACGCCGCCGACGTCGGGGGAGACGACCAGCAGATCGCGATTGCCGAACCGCGCCTGGATGTCGGTCGCGATCACCGGCGACGCGAAGAGGTTGTCCGTCGGAATGTCGAAGAACCCCTGGATCTGCCCGGCGTGGAGGTCGATCGAGAGCACCCGGTTGGCGCCTGCGGTGGTGATCAGGTTCGCGACCAGTTTGGCGGAGATCGGCGTTCGCGGCCCGGGCTTCCGGTCCTGCCGGGCATAACCGAAATAGGGCAGCACCGCGGTGATCCTTTTGGCCGAGGCGCGGCGGAGTGCGTCGATGCAGATCAGCAGCTCCATCAAATTGTCGTTGGCGGGGTAGCTGGTCGACTGGATGACGAACACGTCCTCGCCGCGGACGTTCTCGTTGACCTCGACGAACACCTCCTCATCGGCGAAGCGGCGGACGCTGGCGTCGGTCAGCGGCACCTCGAGATAGTCGGAAATCGATCGGGCCAGCGGCAGGTTGCTGTTCCCGGCGAGCAATTTCATGGCGCGTAAATCCCCAGCAGCGACTCGCCATTAGCGAGCGAGG
>DASSIU010000201.1:0-4309 GCA_035691585.1 Sphingomicrobium sp.
GCTGGAGGAAGAGCTGGACGACGTTTCCGGCGGCCGGCTCGACTGGCAGAAGTTGCTCGATGACTTCTGGCGCGACTTCCGTCCCAAGGCCGGCGAGGTCATGGACCAGAAACCGAGCGAGATCACCCAGGCGCTCGACGAATTTCTCGCACCCTGGCTCTACCCACCGCGCGACGATGGCAGTGATCCTCGCGTATGCCCGCAATGCGGGACGGGACGCTTGTCGCTGCGAGGGGGGCGGTTCGGCGCCTTCGTCGCCTGCTCCAACTATCCCGATTGCAAATACACGCAGAAGTTCGGCCAGGGCGGGGACCAGGCGCAGAGCGACGGACCGACCGATCTGGGCGAAGGCATCATGCTCAAGAGCGGCCGCTTCGGCCCTTATGTCGAGCGCGGGGATAAACGCGCGTCGATTCCGAAGGACGTAGTGGTCGAGGACGTCACTACGGAGGTCGCCGAGCGGCTACTGTCGCTTCCGCGTGAGATCGGCCCTCACCCGGAGACCGGCAAGCCAATTACCGCGTCGATCGGCCGTTATGGGCCGTATCTGGCGCACGACGGCAAATATGCGAAGCTGAGCTCGACTGCCGAGGTGTTCGAGACGGGCATGAACACGGCAGTGTCAAAGCTCGCCGACGCGGCCTCGGGCGGCGGTCGTCGCCAGTCGGCCTCGCGTGAGCCGATTGCCTTGCTCGGCAAGCATCCGGCGAACGGCGGCGAGATAAAGGTGATGGCTGGCAGATATGGACCGTACGTGACTGATGGCGCAACCAACGCGACACTGCCGAAGGGTGCCAAGCCGGAAGGGGTCACCCTGGACGAAGCCGTCCGCCTGATTGATGAGCGCGCGGCAAAAGGCCCGGCCAAGAAGGCCGGCCGCAAATCGGCCCGGAGAAAACCGAAGTGATCGACATCCAGCTGCAGTGGCTGCAGCACGGCGAAGGTCTGCCGGCGCCGACCTACGCGACCGACGGGGCCGCCGGACTGGACGTGGTCGCCGCGGAAGATCTTACGCTCGCTCCCGGCCAGCGCCATGCGGTTGCGACCGGATTTTCGATCGCGATTCCCGAGGGCTACGAAATCCAGGTCCGCCCGCGCTCCGGCCTCGCGCTCAAGCATGGCATCACCTGCCTCAACACGCCGGGTACCATCGACCACGATTATCGCGGCGAGGTGAAGGTGATCCTGGCCAACCTCGGCAGCGAGCCGTTCGAGGTGCGTCGGGGAGAGCGCATCGCCCAGCTGGTTCCGGCGCCGGTCGTCAAGGCCGCGTTTCGCGAGGTCGAGACACTGAGTGAAACCAGCCGCGGGGCCGGAGGCTTCGGCTCGACCGGGCGGTGACCCTCTCCGACGAAGAGCTGGAACGCTACGCTCGGCACATCGTCCTGCCGCAGGTCGGGGGCATTGGGCAGCGCAAGCTGAAAGCCGCAAGCGTCGCGGTAATCGGGGCGGGAGGCATCGGCAGTGCTGTCATTCCAGCGCTCGCTGGCGCTGGAATCGGCAGGCTGACAATCATCGACTCCGATGTCGTGGAGCTCTCGAATCTGCATCGCCAGCCGCTCTATGGCGAGCGTGAAGCGGGCCGCCCTAAGGCGGAGCTGGCCGCCGAGTTCGTGAATCGCCTCAATCGCTTTGTGCAAGTCCGGTCGGGCACTGACCGGGTCGTGGTGGAAAATGCGACTGCCCTCCTGGAGGGTCATGATCTGGTGATCGACGGAAGCGACAATTTCGCGACCCGGCTCGCGGTGAGCGATGCATCCGTCGCGCTCGGCATTCCACTGCTGTCCGCTGCGGCGGTGCAGTTCCAGGGGCAGGTCGTGCTGTTCCGCTCGCGACCTTGCTATCGTTGCTTTGTAGGCGATGCCTTTGACGCAGACGATTGCGACACCTGCGCGGAGCAGGGCGTGCTCGGCGCGCTG
The DNA here is from genome assembly GCA_035691585.1 of Sphingomicrobium sp. Taxonomy (GTDB): domain Bacteria; phylum Pseudomonadota; class Alphaproteobacteria; order Sphingomonadales; family Sphingomonadaceae; genus Sphingomicrobium. The sequence continues at coordinate 1,920 of DASSIU010000201.1, forward strand.
ACTGCGACGGTTGGGAGCTTTGCCGCGCTCGTGGCGATCAATTCCATTGTCGGCATTGGCGAGGACCAGGCCGGCAAGCTGCATCTGTTGGACGGCGAGAAGCTGGAATGGCGCACCATGCGAATCCCTCCGGACTCGCAGTGCCGGACGTGCGGTTCAGCCTAGCTCCTTTGCGATTCGGGCAACAAGGCGCCGAGCGACCGCTTCCTTGGTATCTTCGGGCCAGTCCTCGACTCCCTCCGATGTGATCAGGTGAACACGGTTGTGGCGACCGCCCATGACATCGCCGGAAACGTCGTTGGCAACGATCCAGTCGGCCCTCTTCGCCAACCTTTTCGCGACTGCCTGTTCGACCACATTTTCGGTCTCGGCTGCAAAGCCGACAAGCAACAGCGGCCGCTGCTTGCTCGCGCCTAGCTCGGCCAGAATGTCCCGCGTTCGCATGAAACGCAGCTGCGGTGGTCCCGAGCTTTTCTTGAGCTTCGTTCGCGATGGCTCGACCCTCCAGTCCGCAACCGCCGCGACGAGGATGGCAACGTCCGCCGGAAGCGCGTCGAACACAGCACCGGCCATCTGCTCCGCGGTTTCGACATCGATTCGGTCGACGCCGTTCGGCGTTTGAAGTGCGACCGGCCCAGCGATCAGCGTAACTCTCGCGCCTGCCTCCGCTGCGGCCGCGGCAATGGCGAAGCCTTGCCGGCCGGACGAGCGGTTGGCGATTATCCGTACCGGATCGATCGGCTCGTGGGTCGGGCCAGCGGTGACGAGAATGTGCTTGCCGGCGAGTGTCACTTCAGCAGGTCGGCAAGCTGGTCGACGATCTCTTGAGGCTCCGGAAGACGACCCGGGCCAAACTCGCCGCATGCCATCTCGCCGTCCGCCGGTTCGATGACTCGAACGCCATCCCCTTTGAGCTGGGCCACGTTCCGCTGGGTTGCTTTATGAAGCCACATTCGGACATTCATCGCCGGAGCGACGACAACAGGCTTGTCGGTAGCAAGGAGCAGGGTGGTTGCGAGATCATCGGCAATTCCCGCCGCCATTTTCGCCAACAGGTCGGCCGTTGCCGGGCACACCAGCACGACATCAGCACTGCGGCTCAACTGGATGTGGCCGATCTCGACCTCGTCCTTGAGCTCCCAGAGCGAGCTGTGGACCTGGCTTTCCGCCAGCGTACCAAGGCTCATCGCGGTCACGAAATGCTCGCCCCCCCGGGTGAGGACGGGCGTCACCGAATGTCCGGCCTTTTTTAGCAGCCGCACGATCTCGAGCGATTTGTACGCCGCGATTCCGCCACCGACGATGAGCAGGACCCGAGCCATGATTTACCCTAGCACAAACAGCAGGAGCGCGCCGACGATTGCTCCGACGACGCCGACGAGCGCGTAACTCCACCAGACTCGTTGCTCGATTGTTGGAATGTCGGGCAGCGGCGGCGCCGGCGGAGCCGCACCGAGTGCTGGAAAATATTCGTCGAGGCGCTCGATGAGCTCGGGGATCTTTTTGAAGGAGCGGACCAGCTCGATGATCCGGTCGGCGTAATAAGCCTCCGGCCCGAGCTCGGAGCGCATCCATTCGCGCAGGAAAGGCTCGGCGGTTTCCCACATGTTGATGTCCGGATCGAGCGCGGTAGCAACGCCTTCGTTCATGACCATCGACTTTTGGAGCAGAAGCAGGTGCGGCTGGGTCGGCATGTCGAAGTCGCGGGTGATCGCGAATAGGCTCTCGAGCATTCGTCCGACCGAGATTTCCTTCACCGGAAGCCCGCGAATCGGCTCTCCAGCGGCGCGCAGGGCGGTCGCGAACTCTTGCACATTGTGATGTGGGGGGACGTACTGCGCCTCGAAATGGATCTCGGCAACGCGGCGGTAATTGCCGGTGATCAGGCCGTACAGGATCTCGGCCAGCCACATCCGCGCGCGGCGGTCGATCCGTCCCATGATTCCAAAGTCGATGGCGGCGATTCGTCCGTCAGGTAATGCGAAGAGGTTCCCGTGGTGGAGGTCGGCGTGGAAGAAGCCATCGACCACCGCCTGGCGCAGGAATGCGCGGACGAGGGTGCCGGCAAGCTGATTGCAGTCGTGCCCAGCCTCGATGAGCGCCTCGCGGTCGTTGAGCTTGATTCCGTCGAGCCATTCGAGGGTGAGGACTCGCCGAGCCGTGCGGCGCCAGTCGATTTCCGGCACGAAATAGCCGGGCTCCGCGATCATGTTTTCGCGCAGTTCCGACGCTGACGCCGCTTCCCGCTGGAGATCGAGTTCCCGGGCAGTCCATTGCCGGAAATGGGCCACCACGAGCCGTGGCCGGAGGCGTTCCAGCTCTCCACCATAACGTTCGGCTTGGGCCGCCGCCCACTCGTAGGTCTCGATCGCCCTGGCGAACTCCTCCTC
>DASSIU010000202.1:0-2945 GCA_035691585.1 Sphingomicrobium sp.
GCCAGTTCGTCTACGACGACCACAATCTGCGGCAGCACTTCATACTCGAGTTGCTCGGTTTCGTAGAGCGGCTGGCCGGTATCGGCGTCGTAACCGGTCTGCACCCGCCGGCCGAGCTTGGCGCCCTTCGCCTTTGATTCCAGCACCTTGGCATTGAAGCTCGGCAGCGCGCGGACACCGAGGTTGGCCATCATTCGGTAGCGTTCCTCCATCTGCTCGACGGTCCACTTGAGCGCGCGGATAGCCTTGCCCGGCTCGGTCACAACCGGGGCCAGCAGGTGCGGAATGTCGTCGTACATGCTCAATTCGAGCATCTTCGGATCGATCATGATCAGTTTGCACTGGTCCGGGCCGTATCGATAGAGCAGCGACAGGATCATGCAGTTGAGGCCGACGGACTTGCCCGAACCGGTCGTGCCCGCGACGAGCAAATGGGGCATAGGCGCAAGATCGGCGATAACCGGATCGCCGGCGATATTCTTGCCTAGGATCAGCGGCAGCGACATGTTCTGATCCTCGAACGCCTGGCTGCCGATGAGTTCGGACAAGCTGACCATCTCGCGCTTGGGGTTCGGAAGCTCGATTCCGATCACGCTTCGGCCAGGGATGGTCGCGACTCGGGCCGACAGCGCAGACATGTTCCGGGCGATGTCGTCGGCGAGAGCGATCACGCGGCTCGCCTTGATCCCGCTTGCCGGCTCGAGCTCGTACATGGTCACCACCGGGCCTGGACGAACCTCCACAATGTCCCCGCGAACGTTGAAGTCTTCAAGCACGGTCTCGAGCAGACGCGCGTTCCGCTCGAGTCCTGCGCGATCAATCTGCAGGCGCGTTTCCTTCGGGGGCGGGGCGAGCAAGCCGATGGTCGGCAGCTGGTAACTGTCGCCCAACGCCAGCATCGATTGAGCGCCGGCTGGCTTGCGAGTCGCGCCACGGCCGGCTGGTGCTGGGGTCCTCGCCGGCTCGGTCACAGCGACCATCGGGCGGCCTTTCGGCGGTGCGGCAACGACCGGGCGATCGTCACGAATTTCGGTTCGTCGCGGCGCCGCTCGTCGTTCGCCGGGCTCCCGTCGAAACGCTCGCGAAATCCAGGCGCGCTCACCGGGGCTGAGTCCCAGGGCGAGGTAGCCGAGGCCCAGGCCAACAAGCGCGAGAATCAGCAAAGCCGCAAGGCGGACAGGACCGGCGATCTGCGGATTCGAGATGAGCCCGAGACCGGCGTTGACCCCGTGCGCCGCGGCCAAACCCAGCGCGCCTCCCCATCCGGCCGGAAGACCAGACACAGCCGAGGCACTCGTCAGCCCGAGTGCGATTCCGAGGAACACAGCGCCGACTGCCGCGACGACTAGTCCACGGCCAATGCGGCCAGCCGGTTCGAGGCGGATCATTCGCAGTCCTGCAATCGCGATCACGGGCAGGAACAGAGCTGAGCCAAGGCCGAACAGCAGGAGCAGCCCGTCGCTCAGATACGCGCCGAAGGTTCCGAGCCAGTTGGTCGGCGGTCCCCCGGCGGCGGTGCTAAGCGATGGATCGTTTGGATTGTGCGTCGCAAGCGCGACGGCGCCGGCGGCACCTAGGCCGACGAGGAGCACGCCCGAGCTGCGCACTGCGAAGCGACGCACCGCCTCGCGCAATGCGTCGCGCCAGTCCGGCGCCAGTTCGCGCTTGGGCGCGCGTGTCGCCACCGTTGCCATGTCCCACCCCCAAAAGCTCGGCCATAGAATCCCCCACGCGGACTCCCGGGTCAAGCGAGGACGTGGCGCCGTTGCGACGAACGGGGTAGGGGCTCCGGCGATGGACCGCGCGGACGTGATCATCTTCGGGGGTGGATTGGTCGGCCTTGCACTTGCCTCGGCGCTCGATTCGAGCGGACTGTCGGCAATCGTCGTCGATCCGGCCGATCCCCAGCCACGCGCCGAAGCTTCGTTTGACGGGCGCACCAGCGCCGTCTCGTCGAGTTCGATGCGCATGCTCGACGCCATCGGGGTCTCCGATCACCTTCCGGCGAGCGGCTGCCCGATCTGGCGAATCGCCGTGGCGGACGGTTTGAAGGCCGGAAGCCTGCATTTCGATCCTGACGACGGCGAGCCGCTCGGCTTCATGCACGAGAACCGGCACCTCCGCGCCGCGCTCCAGTCAAGGGCAGAGGCCGGCAAGGACGTCTGGCTGTTGTGGAAGTCGCGCGTGGCGAAAGTCGATCGGGCGGATCACGCCGTCGTCGTTTCGCTGGAAGATGGCCGCAAGCTCGCCGCGCCGCTGCTGATCGCCGCCGACGGGCGCAACTCCAGGACGCGAGAAGTTGCGGGGATCAACGTCGCACGCTGGAGGTACGACCACCAGGCGATCGTGTCGGTGCTGCGGCATGAGATCCCACACGAGCACGTGGCCTACGAAATTTTCTATCCGTCCGGGCCGTTTGCGCTGCTGCCCATGAACGATGACACCGGCGGGCACCGCTCCGCGATCGTGTGGTCGGTCCCCAACGATGATGCAACCGGGTGGTTGTCGCTCACCGACGACGACTTTGCTGCGGAGGCTGAAGCGGCGATGGGTGGCTTCCTGGGCAAGGTCGAATTGCTAGCGCCGCGCTCGTCATTCCCGCTCGGGTTTCACCATGCGGCGCAGATTACGGCCAAGCGCCTCGCGCTCGTCGGCGACGCGGCGCACGCGATCCATCCGATTGCCGGGCAGGGGCTGAACCTCGGCTTCCGCGATGTGGCGGCGCTGACGCAGGTGCTGGTCGAAAGCGCGCGTCTGGGGCTCGATTTCGGCGACCAGCAATTGCTCAATCGCTACCAGCGCTGGCGCTCGATCGATGCACTGTCGGTTGCCTTCGCCACCGACAGCCTGACTCGGATCTACGGCATTCCTGGGGAAGCCGCTTCGGCGATCCGCCGGTTCGGCATGGGCCTGGTCGGCCGCATCTCGCCGCTTCGCGACCGCCT
>DASSIU010000203.1:0-4582 GCA_035691585.1 Sphingomicrobium sp.
CGCGATGCGCTGAACCCGATCCTCGACTCGATCCAGGGGCTGGTCGCCCAGCTCAGTGTCGGCCATGAGGAGCATCACGTCGCCGAGAGTACGCTGTCGCTCGTGCTGAACGCGCTCGGAGATTCGCTGCTCGGTCCACCGATCGCGCTCGCCCTCGGTCTGCCGCGCGATGCCGCGCGCGAACTTGCCGCCCAGCGCCTTCGTCACCGCCTCGAGGTCGAACACCCGAAGGGTTGAGCTGCGAAACGACTGAAAGGCACCGAATTGTTCCGCGCGCGTTACGCGGTCGATGCGCAAATTCTTCAACCTGTTCGCAACGAAGACGTCGACCGCGGCCGGCCAGCCGCTCACCTTCATCATCGCGCTGCTGGTCGTGATCGTGTGGGGGGTGACCGGACCACTGTTCCACTATTCGGACACATGGCAGCTGGTAATCAACACCGGAACCACCATCGTGACCTTCCTGATGGTGTTCCTGATCCAGAACAGTCAGAATCGGGACGGAGCCGCGATGCAGGCCAAGCTGGACGAGCTGCTGCGCGCGGTCGACAAGGCCCGCGAGCAGTTCATCGGCATCGAGCATCTGACCGACCAGCAGATCGAGCTGCTGCGCGCCGCGCTCGAGCGCCACGCCCAGGAGGTCAAGGAAAAGCAAAGCAAGAAAAAGACGACCGAAGACACGGTCGATCGCCTGCTCGACCGATTCTGACTAAGTTGGTTCGTTCCGCGCCATCGGCTGCAGTTTTGCCTGTAACCTGGAATCGCCCTCGTCGATGATCGTCAGCAGATCCTCGAACGATGCGGGCAGATTCTCGAGGGGCCACGCCCGTTCGAACGTAGGTCCCAGCAAGTTCAGGTCCTGCTGCGTAAGCAGACCGACGGCCACGATGCGGTCTGCCATGGCACGCTCCGTAACCTAAGTTAGTATGAAAACGCTCGTAAGCCATTGAAGTGCCTAAAGTTACGGCTGCGGCTTGACCTTCCCGCGGCAGCGACGAAATCAGCGACATGCCCCACGCGGTTCCGGAATGGCAGAATCTCGCGATCTACGCCCTTGCCGTCGCGCTGATCATCATGATCCTTCAGCGGATTCCCTATGTCGGGCGGATCGTCCGCTTCGCCTTCTCGCTGGGATTGCTGGCTTTCCTGATCTTTATCGTCCTGCAGCAGGCGCCATATCAGCCAGAGCTCGCGCGCTTCACCGAGAGGCTCGGGCTCGACGATCAGCAGGTCGCGGGCGGGGAGCTACACGTAAAAATGGCCTCCGACGGCCATTTCTGGGCCGTCGCCTCGATCAACGGCGTCAAGCGCCGGATGCTGATCGACAGCGGCGCCACGGTGACCGCGATCTCCGAAGACACGGCGCGCGAGGCGGGGGTGTCGGCCAGCACCGGGCTCGCTCCCGTGGTTCTGGAGACGGCCAACGGCACCGCGCGCGCCGAAACCGGCAAGGTCGACGAACTGCGCGTCGGCAACATCGTTGCCCGCAACTTGCGCATCGTCACCTCGCCGGGCCTCGGCAATCTCGACGTGCTCGGCATGAACTTCCTCTCAAAGCTCCAGTCATGGCGGGTTGAAGACGGCACCTTGATTTTGGTCCCGCATCATCCGCAGAACGCTGCGACTTCCTGAAACGGAGGACAGTCATGCGCCTCAATTATGCGATCAAGTTCGTCAGCGACATGGATGCGGCAATCGCTTTCTACCGCGATGCGCTGGGGCTGACTCCCGGTTTCCAGTCGCCGTTCTGGAGCGAGTTCGACACCGGCGAGACCAGGCTCGCGCTCCACCCCGCCTCGGATAAGAATCCGGCCGGCACCGTCCAGCTCGGCTTCGGCACCCCCGACATCGATAATTTCTACATGGCCGGCCAGGCTGAAGGTCTCGTCTTCACCAGCCCTCCGACCGACATCCACGGCACCCGCATCGCCCGCTTTCGGGACAATGAGGGCGCCGAGATTTCGGTGAGCGAGACCTAGCTCTTCGGCAAGACCGGAATTTCTAACTCGGGAAAAGCGGACATTCGCTTCAGGCCGCGACCGGCAGGTGGGATTCGAATGTCGAGCGGGTAACGTCCACGGTCAGTCCTTCTGGCGACGAGGTCTCCGTGATCTGAGCCTTGAGCTGCTTCGCCAACGCACCAACCAGGGCGGTGCCGAGGCCACTTGGCGCGTTCGAATTGTCCTCTCGCCCGATGCCGTTATCGGCCACGGTCAGCTTCCAGTCCGACTTGGCCATCTCGAATGTCACGCGAATACGCGCCGACGAGCGCAGCTCCGGAAAGGCGTACTTGATCGCGTTGATGATCAGCTCGGTCACGATCAGGCCGATGCTGACCGCGTGGCTGGTGGGCAGCGCGCCTTCGCTAGCGACCACCGCAATGTCGATATGATGCTTGGGTCCCACCATTGACGAGGCAAGCCCCGCGCTGAGCTTCGTCAGGTAGGGCCCCATCTCGATCTGCTCGATGCCGTCAGAGGTGTTCAAGTAGCTTTGCACGGTCGCGACCGACATCACTCGCTGGTGGGCAGCGCGAAGCTCATTCTTGGTTTCCTCGGACGAGACCGAGCCGGCCTTCAGCAGCAGGATGCTGGCGATGATCTGAAGGCTGTTGGCGATGCGGTGGCGCATCTCGCGCAACAGGGTCTTCTGCTGCTCCAACAGCTCTTCCGTATGTTCGAGTAGCCGCTGTTTCTCCTGATCAGCGACTCGACGCTCGGTAATGTCCTTGATGGCGAGGAGGACCATTCGGCTTGTCCCGGCCTCGTCGCGAATGGGCAAGGCGTTGAGCTGAATTGTCCGCTTGCCCAGATGCGCGAAGTCTTGCTCGAATTCGAAGCCCTCGACCGCCGTATGCCGCGGAACGACGCTCGTCAGCAGCTGGCGCAAGCCAGGTATGTCCCATTGACCATCTGACAGTTCGAACAGCGACCGGCCGCGGGCTTTCGCCGGGTCCTCGCCAAACACCTCGTAGAAGCAGCGGCTGCCGGCAAGAAGGTGAAGTTTGTCGTCGAGAACCAGGAACGGCTCGGGAAGCGTATCGACGATCGCCAGCGCCAGGGCTTGCGCCTCTGCGCGATCGTGAAGCTCCTTCATTTGATTATGCTCCGTTCAGGCGGGAGCTTCGCACGACTCTCAGTCACAGGCGCGCCAGCGATGCCGGTGATGCGGCGCATCATATACCCTTTGGGGTCGAAGCCCTAACTTGGAGGACCGCGCTCATTTGAAGATCCACCCGCCGACGGCCGCGAATGCCGCCGCTATGCTTAGACCCGCAGCCCAGAAGAGCAGCCCGGATGCGAGTTCGCCTTCAGTTTTGTCAATTTCGATGCTGCCGTCTGTCCGTTGCAGCAACGGGCCGCGGATCAGCTTGGCCCATGCAACACCCGCGATAAGGAGCAAGATGGCCGCCGCAATCCCCAGCACGTTTCCGGCTTCAATCATTGTAGGCGCACCGAAGAATGCCCTTCCTGCGGTTCGCCATGATGGGCGGAGGCAGAATATCGGCAAGCTTCCTTGTTTCCACCCAGACCTGCGCGCCCGCGTGGGCGGGAAGCCGCGCAGCTCCTCCCTCATTGTCCCATTCCTCGCGATCGCGCTTCATGGCGACTTGTTCAGACGGTGGAACGGAATAGCCGGAGTCCGTTGCCGATGCGGCTGATTGGGAACTCGGAACGGTCATTGTGCATGCCTTTCGGAAGCCGACGCAAAAAATGGCGAGCGGGAAGCGTCGCCGCCGCCCGCCCGCACATTGATCTTACGCGTGCTGAAGCTTGATCGCGCTGTTCACGCCAGCGTGCTCGGCAAGCTCATAGGAGAGACGGCGTCCGACCGGCGGCGCGGACTTGTCCGTCCACGAGAAGGCTGCGCGATCGAAGGGAAGACCCTTGCCGCCAGCTTCAGGAGTGATGAGGCCGGTGCCGGTATTATTGTCGTATGATTCGACCTTGCCATAAATCATGTGCGTGTCCTTTTTGCCGGCGACCGAAATTGGCCGTCCGGGTCTAAGAGGCGCTAAGGATGGGGAAGGGCGCTTCGGCGCCGAAACCGTCGATACCGACTGGTAGAGACCGTTAGATGGGGTCTTCCATTCCCAATTGTAAGGCTTGCCCGGACGCACGGAGGGCGGCGCGACCAAATAATGTCCCGATCGAATGGTCCGTCGACCTCTCGTCGCCGATATCCGCAATGGGTGGATAGCAGTATAAGAGCCGCCAAGGTTCCCCTTCGTCGCGGGTTCGCGTAACTCGCGACGGCAATGCATTTCCTCGACCAGGCCAAGATTTTCGTCCGCTCCGGCGCGGGCGGCCCCGGCGCGGTGAGCTTCCGGCGCGAGAAGTTCATCGAATATGGCGGTCCCGACGGCGGCGACGGGGGCAAGGGCGGGGACGTGGTGTTCGAGGCGGTCCCGGGCCTCAATACGCTGATCGACTTTCGCTATACCCAGCACTTCCGCGCTCCGCGCGGCAAGGGAGGCGCAGGTTCAAACCGCACCGGGGCCGGCGGCGATGACCTTGTCATCAAGGTTCCGATCGGGACGCAGATCCTCGCCGACGACGAGGACCGCACCTTGCTCGCCGAC
>DASSIU010000204.1:0-6698 GCA_035691585.1 Sphingomicrobium sp.
CCCGTTCCATCACGGGGAACGATGGAGGGCTTCATGCCGCAATTCGTAATCGAGAGAGAAATGCCGGGTGCCGGTTCGCTGAGCTCTGACGATCTCAAGCTTGCCTCGCAGACGTCCTGTTCGGTGCTTCGCGATCTTGGGCCGCAGATCCAGTGGGTGCACAGCTATGTCACCGACAACAAGCTCTACTGCGTCTATCGAGCGCCCAACGAAGAGATGGTCCGCGAGCATGCGCAGCGCGGCGGCTTCCCCTGCAACAGGATTTCGCAGGTGCGCACAATGATCGATCCGACCACAGCCGAATAGCCGCTTCAGCGCTGGGGGCAGAGCGCATGTCACACGTTTTCATCTCTTATGCGCGGGCCGACGAGCCCATGGCGATGCTCATTGCGGACGAGCTTCGGGGCGGCGGATTTGAGGTGTGGCGAGACGACGAGCTTCCCGCGCACCGGCCCTATGCCGAGGTTATCGAGGAGCGGATAAACGGGGCGAAGGCGGTCGTCGTGTTGTGGTCGGCCGAGGCAGCGAAATCGCATTGGGTGCGGGCGGAAGCGGACAGCGCTCGGACGGCGCTGACCCTGGTCCAGGCGAGCCTCGACGGAACTGTGCCGCCGATGCCTTTCAACCAGATACAATGTGCCGACTTAAAGGCCTGGAACGGGGAACGAACGGCCGCCGGCTGGCGCAAGCTGGTCGCCAGTGTCGCGCAGCTCGCGGGTACCGCACCCGACCCGAGCCCGCGTGACGTCAGCAGCGCAGTCTCAATCTGCGTGCTGCCATTCCAGAACATGAGCGGCGACGCCGAGCAGGAATATTTCAGCGACGGGATCAGTGAGGACATTACGACCGACCTGTCCAAGGTCTCCGCCCTCGAAGTGATCGCCAGAAACAGCGCTTTCACCTTCAAGGGCCAATCCGTGAACGTCTGCGAAGTGGCGCGGAAGCTTGGAGTGACACACGTCCTCGAGGGTAGTGTCCGCAAAGTCGGCAACCGGGTGCGGATCACCGCGCAGCTGATCGATGGGCGGAGCGGGGGCCATCTCTGGGCCGATCGCTACGACCGCGACCTCACCGACATCTTCACAATCCAGGACGAGATCACGAAGGAAATCGTCCGGGCGCTCAAGCTGAAGCTGCTGCCGGAAGAGAGGAAGGCGATCGAGCAGCGCGGGACCAGCAACGTCGAAGCGTACAACCTCTACCTGCTCGCCCGGCAATATTGGGTGACGGGCAATCACGGCGATTTTCGCCGCGAGGAACGGGTGATGCGCATCTGCGGACGCGCGGTCGAGATTGATCCTTATTATGGGCAGGCCTGGGCACTGCTGGCTATCGCCCAGTCGAACCTGCGCTACGGTTTCAACCGCGACGTCGACGACGGCTTCGCGGCCGCCCATGCGGCTCTTTCGATCGATCCGACGATCGCCGAGGCGCATGTCCCGATGGCGAGACGCCTTGAAGAGAAGGGCTGCCATCAAGAAGCCGCCGTAGAGATCGAGAAAGCCCTCCGATTTGCGCCGGATTCCTGGGAGGTGAACAGGGAGGCTGGCCGGCTTGCAAAGCAGGACCGAAACTTTGCGAAGGCGATCGAGCACTACGAAAAGACGGTGGAAGTCATGGAGTCCGACTTCCACTCCTGGGCGCTGCTGGTGACCTGCTATCAGGCGACGGGGGAGGTCGACAAAGTCCGCCACGGCGCGATGAAGATGGTGGCCGAAGCCGAAAGGGCGCTTCGGCAGGACCCGAGCAACGGCGCGGCGCTTGGGATCATCGCAGGTGGCTATGCCATTCTTGGCGAAAGCGACCGGGCGCGAGAATGGATCGATCGTGCCATGCTGATCGATCCGGACAACATCACGATGAAGTATAACTTCGCCTGTGTGCTCGCTGCCTACGTGGGCGACAGGGAGGAAGCCTTGCGCCTGCTGGCGCGTACCTTGCACTCCTGGGGTGAAACGCAGCTGAAATGGGCGGAGGCCGATCCGGATCTGGATTGTCTTCGCGACGATCCGCGCTTCCAGGCAATGTTAACCGACGCGAAGACGCGTCTCGGAATGGAGCCAGCCGCGGCTATCTGACCCGCTCCGCGCTGATGATCTTAATCTTGGGGTCGAGCATCTGCCCCTTCATCACTCCCGCGCCCTCGGTCGCGGAGACCGGCGAGTTCCAGATCTTCCTGACCACGTCCATCCCTTCAATGACGTGACCGAAGGCAGCGAAGCCGTTGGCGTCGCCGCCCGGCCCGTTTGCGTCTAGCCCCGGCATGTCCGAGACAAGGATGAAGAAATCAGCCCGGGCAGTCCCAGGCCCGGCATTGGCCATCGAGATTGCACCCGCCACATTGTGAAGACCAGTTGTAGTCGTGGGCTCGTGCGCGATCGGCGGAAACAGCTTGCGGGCATCGGTCGTGATCCCGCCCTGGATAAGACCGCCGTCGGCGCCGTTCGCGTCGGCGACGTGCATCGCGCGGTAGAAATTCTGGCCATCGAACCGGTGGGTGTCGACATAGTGGAGGAAATTGGCGGTGGTCACCGGCGCGTGCGCTCGATCGAGCGCGACCACGATCCGGCCGAGGCTGGTATCGATGGCGACCGGGACGAGATCCTCCTTGGCCGCAGGCGGAGCAGCGGGCGGTGCTGAAGTCTGGGCAATGGCGGTGGTCGCGGCGAAGGCGCTGAGAAGCAAGGCGATTCGGATAAGCATGGCTTCCCCATATCACTCGTTCGTCCTGAGCGGAGCCCTGAAAGGCCATAGTCGAAGGGCGTTTCGCCCAACCGTACACGCGCCGTTCGACTTCGCGGCTGCGCCGCTCCGCTCAGGACGAACGGAGTTGTTGCGGCGGGTTCGTGAGGCTTTTCCTCTCTGAAACAAGGCCCTATAGGCCGGCGACATGCCCACCCTGGAGCTGTCCAATCCAGCCGCGCTTCCGGCGGACTGGCGCGACTTCCTCGCGCTGACCAAGCCGCGGGTGATGAGCCTCGTAGTGTTCTCGGGCCTGTGCGGCTTGCTGGTCGCTCCCCTGCAGCTGCCGCTGGTACTCGGCTTTACCGCGATCCTATGCATCGCGCTTGGCGCGGGCGCGTGCGGCGCGCTCAACCAGTGGTATGAGGTCGAGGTCGACGCGAAGATGCGTCGGACGGCCAAGCGGCCGCTTCCGGCCGGTCGGATGGACCCGCAATCGGCGCTTCATTTCGGCGTTGGCCTCGCCTTCTTTTCGGTGCTGCTGATGGGTCTTGCGACCAACTGGTTCGCCGCTTTGCTGCTCGCCGCTTCGATCCTTTTCTATGTCCTGATCTACACTGTCTGGCTAAAGCCGCGCACCGCGCAGAACATCGTAATTGGCGGCGCCGCCGGAGCGTTCCCGCCGCTGATCGGCTGGGTCGCCGCAACCGGCCATGTCGGCGCTCTGCCGCTGCTGCTTTTCGCCATCATCTTCCTGTGGACGCCGCCGCACTTCTGGGCGCTGTCGCTGTTCGTCCGCTCCGATTATGCGGCTGCCGGAATCCCGATGCTGCCGGTTATTGCGGGGGTCGAGAGCACGCGCCGCCAGATTTTCCTCTACAGCTTGCCGATGGCGCTGGCGGCCGTCGCGCCGTGGCCGCTCGGCCTTGCCGGCACAGTCTACGGCATTAGCGCGGCCGTCCTGAGCGCGGTTTTCGTCGTGCTTGCAATGCGGGTCCTTGCCAATCGCGCGACCGAGCCCACCGGCATGGACGCGGAGAAGCATCTGTTCGCTTATTCGGTGTTCTACCTATTCGCATTGTTCGCCGTGCTCGTCGCCGATCGGTGGCTGGCGTGAAGCTCGAAGAAGAAATCGTCCGCCGCCAGCGCGAACGGGCGCGGGTCACGGCATTGTTGCTCGGCGCCTTCGTGATCCTCTTGTTCTTCATCACCATCGCCAAGACCGGGATCAACTGGTGAATACGGCTGTCGCACAGAACAGGAATGGCAGGACGCTGCTGATCCTGCTGCTGATCATTGGGGCGATGGTCGCGCTCGTGGCGATCAGCCCCACGCTTTATCGGGCTTTCTGCGAAGCGACAGGGTTCAACGGGACGACGCAGCGGGCAGATAAGGCGCCGGGCGCCGTGGCCGGACAGGTCAAGGTCCAGTTCGACGCGAACGTCCACCCCGGCCTACCCTGGCGGTTCGAGCCCGAGCAAACTTACGTGAATGTCGCTCCGGGCGCGCAGACCAAGATCTTCTATCGTGCCCAGAACCTCAGCGCCCGGGCGATTGTCGGCCAGGCCGTCTACAATGTCTCGCCGGACACGGTCGGCAAGTATTTCAAGAAGATCCAGTGCTTCTGCTTCTCCGAACAAACGCTGCAGCCCGGGCAGAAGGTCGACATGCCGGTGGTGTTCTTCGTCGATCCCAGGATCGAGAAGGACCCGGACACGAAAGACGTCCACGAAATTACGCTCAGCTACACATTTTATCCGGTGGAAACTGTCCCGACCGCTCGCTAGGAGCCGGACAGAGGCAAAGAGGGAAGCTCAACGAACATGTCGGCCACGAAGAACCATGATTACCATCTGGTAGCGCCCGATCCGTGGCCGCTGATCGGCGCCGCTTCGGGCGGGCTGTTCTTCGGCGGCTTCGTCATGTGGCTGCACGAGAATCCGTACGGCAAGTTCGTGATGGCGCTGGGCCTGCTCGGGATCCTGGTCACCATGTTCAACTGGTGGTCGAATACGATCAAGGAAGCACACGCGGGCGACCACACGCCGGTCGTTCAGCTTCACCTGCGCTACGGGATGATCCTGTTCATCGCGTCGGAGGTGATGTTCTTCCTCGCCTGGTTCTGGGCGTTCTTCGACAGCGCCATCTTTCCAAGCGCGGTGGACGCGGTCGGTGGGGTCTGGCCGCCCAAGGGCATCGAGGTCCTCAATCCCTGGGGCTTCCCGCTGCTCAACACCCTCATCCTGCTCTGTTCGGGCACGACGGTGACCTGGGCCCACCATTCGCTGATCCACGGCGACCGCCACGGGCTCAAGGTCGGCCTGTGGTGCACGATCCTGCTCGGCCTAACCTTCACCAGCGTCCAGGCCTACGAGTACGCCCACGCGCCGTTCGCGTTTAAGGGCAGCATCTACGGCTCGACCTTTTTCATGGCGACCGGCTTCCACGGCTTCCACGTGATCGTCGGAACCATCTTCCTGATCGTCTGCCTGATCCGGTCGTACAAGGGCGACTTCACGCCCAAACAGCATTTCGGCTTCGAGGCGGCGGCCTGGTACTGGCACTTCGTCGACGTCGTGTGGCTGTTCCTGTTCACGTCGATCTACCTCTGGGGCGGCTGGGGCGCGCCGCAAGCGGGGTGAGGCGAGCCGAGCAGGCCGATTCCCGTTCGTCCTTGCTGGCGATTGGGGGCAATTGTCCGAAATGCGGCGCGCACACGCTGTTTCGAAACTGGATTGCCTTTGCCGACCGCTGCCCGGCCTGCGGCTTGGATTATTCGAGCTTCAACGTCGGAGACGGACCAGCCGCCTTCCTCATTTTCATCGTGGGCACGATCACCGTCGTCAGCGCGCTGGTCGTCGATGGGGCGTTCTCGCCGCCATGGTGGGTGCACCTGATCTGGGTCCCGGTCGCAGCGGCACTGACGATCGGCGGGCTGCGCATCTCGAAGGCATGGTTGCTCGCCCAGGAATATGAGCATCGCGCCCGTGAGGGACGCATCGTGAAATGACGAAGCGCATTCCCATCCTGCCGACAATAGTCGTCGTTGTGGCAGTGGCGTTGATGATCGGCCTCGGCGTCTGGCAGCTTCAGCGAGCGAAGTGGAAGGAGGGGCTGCTGGCGCGCTACGCGGCCGCCGAGCAGCTGCCTCCGATCTCCTTTCCAACCATGCCGATCCACAATGACCGGCTGCCGCTGTTCCGGCACGCGACCGGCGTGTGCCTCAAGATTAATGGCCAGCGGGCCATCGCTGGCGAGAACCGCGCGGGCGAGCCCGGCTACGTCCAGATCGTCGATTGCGCGACAGGCGCAGAAGGCCCCGGCATGAGCGTCGAAGTCGGCTGGTCGCGTGACCCCAACGCCAGGGTGAACTGGAAAGGCGGCCCCGTCAGTGGGATCATCGTTCCGGACCGGCGCTCGCGGATGAGGCTCGTCGCGGCGAGCGCCCCGCCGGGCCTCGAGCCCAGCAGGGTTCCTGACAGCAGCACCGTCAGCCCGGTCACGCCGGCTGGACACAAAGGCTATGCCGCGACCTGGTTCGCCTTGGCCGCCGTCGCGCTGGTCATCTATGCGCTCGCGATGCGTAAGCGGCTGATGGAACGGCCGAAGCCATGATGCGGCTGACCACGCTCGGCAATGGCCTCCGGGTCGCCAGCAGGCCGATGCAAAGCGTCGAGACGATTGCCGTCGGCCTCTATGCGGCAACTGGGTCGCGCCACGAACCGGCTAGGCTCAACGGCCTTGCCCACCTGTTCGAGCACATGGTGTTCAAGGGCGGCGGCGGGCGTTCGGCGCGCGACATCAGCGAACTGGTCGAGGACGTGGGCGGCGACCTCAACGCCTCGACCGACCGTGAACTGACCGCCTTTTACGCTAGCCTCCTGGCCTCCGATCTTGGTCTCGGGGTGCGCTTGCTCGCGGACTTGATCCGACGTCCGCATTTCGAGCCGGGACACCTCGAGCTCGAGAAAAGGGTGGTGCTCCAGGAACTCGCCGAGGCGCAGGACACAGCGGCC
>DASSIU010000205.1:0-6302 GCA_035691585.1 Sphingomicrobium sp.
TCTATTCCGGCCAGCAGGACAGCGGCACCGTCGCGATTGCCAGCCGCAGCGATTATGGCGCACCGAACCTGCGCGACTGGCATCCCGTCGGCGGCGACGAGCGCGACTACGACATCCCCGACCCGCTCGATCCGAGCATCGTCTACGGTTCCGGGCTCGGCGGCAGAGTCAGCCGCTGGGACGCGCGCACCGGCGAAGTGACCGACGTCTCGCCCTGGCCCGTACAGAATTACGGCCTCAGGCCCACCACCGTGGCACATCACTTCAACTGGGTGACCCCGCTGGTCGCCTCGCGCACCGGCCCTCCCGCCATCTACCTCGGCGGTGAGGTCGTCTTCAAAAGCAGCGACCGAGGCGCGAACTGGTCGATCATCAGCCCCGATCTCGTCGGCAAGCGCGCCGGTGCGACGAACTGCGACGGCGAGGTGACTCTGGAGGCCGCGCTGCCGTGCGGCTACGGCACGATCACCGCGATCGAGCCTTCGCCGCGTTCGCCGGGCGAAATCTGGGCCGGCAGCGACAGCGGCATCGTCAGCGTCACCCGCGACGGCGGCGCGAACTGGGCTCAGATGACGCCCCCCGGCATCGCTCCGTGGAGCAAGGTCTCCAGCATCGACCTGTCGCCGCTCGATCCCGCAACCGCCTACATCGCCGTCGATGCCCACCGCATCGACGATTGGCGCCCGCACGTCTTCCGCACGCACGATGGCGGCCACAGCTGGGTCGAGGTCGCGCGCGGGCTGCCGGCGGGACAGGTCGTCAGCTCCGTGCGCTCGGACCCGGTGCGTCCCGGCCTGCTCTATGCCGGCAATGAAACCGGCGTGTTCGTCAGCTTCGACGACGGCGATAATTGGCAGCCTCTGAGGCAGAACCTTCCCACCGCCTGGGCGCGCGACCTGCTGGTCCATGGCGATGACCTGATCGCAGCGACGCAGGGCCGTGCGATCTGGGTGCTCGGCGATCTCACCCTGCTCCGCCAGCTCGCGGCCGGTGCTGCGCTGACGCAAGCGCATCTGTTCACCCCGGCGGTGACCTACCGGGTTCGGTTCGACAACAACCACGACACGCCGCTCGCGCCCGAAACGCCCGTCGGCGAGAATCCGCCGGAGGGCGCAGTCATCGATTATTGGCTGCCGAGCGCGCCGAAAGGCCCGGTGACCATCGAAATCCGCGATTCCTCGGGTGCCGTGGTCAACCGCTTCTCGAGTGCCGACAAGCCCCCCGAGGTTCCCGCGGATCGCTACTTCGCGGCCGAATGGGTCAAGCCGCAGCCGATTCTTTCGGCAACCGCCGGCGCGCACCGCTGGGTGTGGGACATGCGGCGGCCGCGCCCCAAGGCGGTCACCTACAACTACTCGATAGCCGCAGTGTGGGGCCTCGATACGCCGCTCGACCCGCGCGGCCAATTCGTCGAGCCGGGCCGCTACACGGTCGCGCTGATCGCAGACGGGCGCGAACAGACCGCGCCGCTCGACATCCTTCCCGACCCGCGCGTCACGAATGCCGACTATCGCGCAGCGCGTCTGTTTTCCGAGAGCCTCTACGAGCCCATGGAGAAGGCGTGGCGCGGTTATGCGGAAACCAAGGCCGTTCGCGACCAGCTGACCAAGCGGATCGCACAAATCCACGATCCCGCGCTGCTCGCGGAGGCGAAGGCGCTCGATTCGAAACTGCAACCGCCGGAAGCGCCCAACGCCGGCTTCGAGGGTGAGAGCGGAACGCTCGCAGCGCTCGAGACCTCGGCCGAATCCAGCGACACCGCGCCCGCGGCCGGACTTCGCCAGATCGCGGCGCAGACATTGGCTCAAGTCAGCGGCGACTGGGCCTCGTGGCAGCAGGTGAAAGCAACCGACCTTCCGGCGCTCAACCGCCGCCTGGCCGCGGCGGGACTGCAGCCGATCGTCGTTCCTCCGGAAGCCGAGCTGCACGTCGAGGCATCGGGGGATGGGGAGGACCTGCCCTAACTAGTCAGAAAGGGCCATGCACCGACTGTTCGTCGCCATTCGACCCCCGGAGCCGATCCGCGATTTGCTGATCGACGCCATGGACGATACCGCCGATTTCCGCTGGCAGACCGACGAGCAGCTGCACCTGACCTTGCGCTTCATTGGGGAGGTGGACCGACCAGTCGCCGACGACCTCGCGGCAGCCTTCGCCCAGATTCATGCCGAGGGCTTCGCGCTCAGCATCAGGGGCACCGGCCGCTTCGAGCAGCGCAGCAGCGGCGCCTTGTGGGCGGGCGTCGAACCCAAGGCACCCGTGTCAGCGCTCGCCACGAAGATCGAGCGTGCCTGCCAGCAGGTCGCCCTCGAGCCCGAGCGCCGCGCCTTTCATCCGCACATCACGCTCGCCCGCTGGAAGGGGCGCAGGAGCCGCGAAGTGGCGAATTTCCTGCAGCGCACCCGAGCGCTTTCCTCCGAACCATTCAGCGTGACCGAGTTCATTCTTTTCGAGAGCCACCTCTCGCGCCACGGCGCGCATTACGAGCTGGCCGCAACATACCCCCTGGCCTGAACCGCTTGCAGAACAATTCGGTCGCTTGGCCGAACCCTGCGGTTGCGCACGCGCCTCGGCGCCGCCACTGCTCGCCCTATGGGCGGGGAACGGAGCTTCGGAATTCTGAATGGGTTGGCCGTGGCAGCATGCGGAACATTTGCAACCTGTGCGCATGCCGCCGACGAGCAGCCGCCCGAACCGAGCATCGTCGTCATCGGCACACGCACCGACAAAATCCCTGAAAAGCTCGACCACATCCTGCCCGAGGTCGACGGCACGAAGATCACAGTGACGAAGAAGACCAGCGTCACCAAGCTCGACCTCGTGCCGACGATCACCGACAACAATCAGCGGGAGTTGTTCTCACGGACGCCCGGCCTCTTCGTCTCCGAGCAGCAAACCGCGACCCAGTTCAACATGAGTTATCGCGGCCTCGGCAACCCGCAGGAAAGCGAGTTCGTCCTTGTCATGCAGGACGGCGTGCCGATCTCGACCGACTGGATCGGCTTCCCGACGCTCTATACCATGCCGCTTCCGCAATCGCTGTCGGAGGTCCAGCTGATCCGCGGCGGCAACAGCCTGATCTATGGTCCCAATCCTGCGCCCGTTGTGAACCTCGTCTCCAAGCGCCCCGCCGCCGACCAGCCGCTCGGCGGCTATACCGAGAATGTCATCGGTAGCGACGGGCTCTTTTCGAGCTACAACACAGTCGAAGGGTCGAGCGGTCCGATCTCGGCGCGCGTGAACTTCGGCTTTGTCAGGAGCAGCGGCCAGCGCGACAATGGCGGGTCACGCATCCGCCAGGGCGACGTTTACCTCGCCTACCGTCCGGCCAAGGACCAGTTGTGGTTCGTCGACTTCCATGCGCATTCGTCCAGCTCGGGCGATCCGGGGAAGCTCAGCTTTCCGCAATATGTCGCGAACCCCAACCAGGCGCCGACGCCATTCAACCGTGACTGGGTCGACCGCACCTCGGTGGTCATCGGCAACGAGAGCGACCTCGGCGGCGGCTGGCGGAGCGAAGCCAAGGGCTGGGCGGCGTGGCAGCGACTCTATTCCCGCTCCGCGGCGGCCGGCGCGAACCCGACCTCGACCATTCTCCAGGACGAGAAATTCCGCAGCGAAGGCCTCGACTGGCGGTTCCGCAAGCGCTGGGGCAAGGGCAATGCGCTGACCTTCGGCACCGTCCTCTACCACGACAACGCTCCGTTCGAGCAGTTCACCAGCAGCGACATCACCGCGCCGTTCGGCTCGCACGACGGCACCCCGCGGCTCGATCAGGCGCGCGACGCCTGGTACGGCGCAGTCTTCGCTGAAAACGTGTTCCGGCTGCCCGGCCGCTGGCACATCGTCCCCTCTTTCCGCCTGGAGCACGAAAAGATCAGGATCGACGAGAGCGTCCGGCCGCCCAACCTCGTCCGTCCGCTGATCCACCAATCGGCGAGCCGCACGATCCCGATGTTCGGCCTCGGCGCGGGGTTCGACTTCGGCAACCAGAACGAGACCTATTTCAGCGTCAGCCAGGGATACCGCCCCGTTCGCTTCTTCGACGTCGCCTCGCCCTTCTCCAACGTGAACCCGGGCGGAACGCCCGCCGCGTCCAAGTCGCTGTCCTGGGAAGCCGGGGTCCACGGTACCCCGGTCAAGGGCCTGTTCTACGACGCCAGCCTGTTCTCGATCGATTTCAGGAACAGGATCGAGACGATCGTCATCTCGCCGGTCGAGTCCGTGTTCCAGAACAGCGGCGACACCCGCCACCGCGGCTTCGAGGGCGAGGTCTCCTACGACGTGCTTGCCGCGCGGAACAATGGATTGCACCTTACCGCGTTCGCCAACATCAGCCTGCTCGACGCCAGGTTCACGAAGAGCAACCTCGCCAATCGCGTCGGCAACACGCCCGCTTTCGCGCCGGCCGTAACGGCGAAATATGGAGTGACCTTCCGCCGCGACGGGCAGTTCAATGTCAGCCTCGCGGGCTCCACGGTCAGCAGCCAGTATTTCCAGGATTCAGACCTGCCCGTCGGCACGCCGAACAGCGCGAATTTCATCCCCGCCAAGGTCCCCGCCTACACCGTACTCGACCTAAGCGGCGACTGGCAGCTGACACGCAACATCCGCCTGCTCGGCGGCATCACCAACCTCACGAACAGGAAATATTACAACCGCGTGTTCCAGAACGGCATCGAACCGGCAGCGCGACGGAAGGTGTACGCCGGGGTGGCGCTGGGACTTTAGCGGACAACCTCAGTGCCCGTTGGGATCATAGGGATGCTCCGCCGGGCGGCACTGGCCTACGGCCAGCGTCCGAGTGCTCCGGAGATCGTTGATCCAGCATTGGTCGAGCACCGAGCAATAGCAAACCCGGAAACTTATCTGCTGCAGTACGTCGATCCTCTTGAGCTGATTGGCGAGCCCAGGCGCGGTTTCCGACGGCTGCACTTGCAGCACGGGATTTTCCTCGCCGGGACGAAGCACCGTTCCGTCAACGATCGAGCTGTAAATGCCCCTCGGCAGCGCCGCCTTCACGTCGGCAGTAGTCGGGCCCAGCCCGCAGCATTGGCGCAACAGGTCTAAGCCTGAGCTGACCGGTCGACCCCGATAGAACAGCTCGAAACTGCTGATCTTGGCAGGGCCAACGCCGCCGTTGGAAACTCCGATGGCGATCGAGCCCCGATTTCCGTAGCCGTTGCTCAGGATCGCCCGCGGGAAGGGCCAAACATTCGCAGCGACCAGGTCTCGCTCCGTCTTCCCGTGCTGGATCGCGACATACAGCGACACCGCGGAAATGAAGATCGCCGTCAGCGACACGATCACGTCGAAGTGCCCGCGCCCCGTCTTGCGCGGCACCGGCTGGACGTCATCGACTCCCGCTTCGACCGGCGCTTCGCTCATATAGGCCTCTAAGCTGCTCAGCGCCTCCTTACAGCAATGTCGGGTTTAGCCAATTGCTGGCAATCGGGGCGACCAGCACCCATATTGCTGAAGCCGCGTTGACCGGGTGCGGCGCCTCACGCTACATTAGAACATAAACGGAACGAACTGAATCCGATGCTGACCCATATTTCGGTGCGTGGAGCACGCGAGCACAATCTGAAGGCCGTCGACGTGGACATCCCGCGCGAGAGCCTGACGGTCATCACCGGCCTCTCAGGCTCCGGCAAGTCCAGCCTCGCCTTCGACACCATCTACGCGGAAGGGCAACGCCGCTACGTCGAGTCCCTCTCCGCCTACGCGCGGCAGTTCCTCGAGATGATGCAGAAGCCGGACGTCGAGCATATCGACGGCCTCTCGCCCGCCATCTCGATCGAGCAGAAGACCACGTCGCGGAACCCGCGCTCGACCGTCGCGACGGTCACCGAGATCTACGACTACATGCGCCTCCTCTTCGCGCGGGTCGGCATCCCCTACTCGCCGGCGACGGGCCTGCCGATCGAGAGCCAGACCGTCTCGCAGATGGTAGACCGCATCCTTCAGATGCCCGAGGGCACGCGCCTCCTGCTGCTGGCGCCGATCATCCGCGGCCGCAAGGGCGAGTACCGCAAGGAGCTGGCGGACCTCCAGAAGCGCGGCTTTCAGCGCGTCAAGATCGACCAGAAGATGTACGAGATCGACGAGGCGCCGAACCTCAACAAGGGCAAGGGCCTCGACAAGAAGCTGAAGCACGACATCGAGGTCGTCGTCGACCGCATCGTGCTGCGCGACGGCCTCGGCAACCGGCTTGCCGATTCGATCGAGACCGCGCTCACTCTCGCCGAGGGCCTCGCGGTGGCGGAGAACGCCGATACCGGCGAACGCACCGTCTTCTC
>DASSIU010000206.1:0-2998 GCA_035691585.1 Sphingomicrobium sp.
GTTCTCCGTCGCCGCGCTCCGGCTCGGCGCGAGCGAAGTTGTAGCGGTCGATATCGATCCCAATTCCGTCGCGACCACTCGCAAGCTGTTGTCGCAGGAGCGGGCGAGCGGCTGGCGGGCAGATCAGCTGTCGGTTTTCGACCTCCCGCAGCGCATCCGCGAGCGCTTCGACGTGGTTTATTCCTGGGGGGTCCTCCACCACACGGGAGATATGTGGCGAGCGCTCGATTGCGCGGCGCGGATGGTCAAGCCGGGCGGCATCTTCGCATTCGCGCTGTACGAGCGAACGCCGCTTTGCGGCGCCTGGACCGTTGAAAAGCGGCTTTACCGGAAGATGCCGAAGATTGTGCAGAAGCTGTTCCGCGCCGCCTATCTAGCCGCCTGGGGAGCGGGGATGCTGGTCAGAGGGCGCAATCCCGCGCGGTACATCCGCGAAGGTCAACAGGAGCGGGGGATGGATGTCTTCCACGACGTCCATGACTGGATGGGCGGCTATCCGTATGAATCCACCACCGCGGCCGAGGTCCAGGCGTTCATGGCCGAACGCGCCTTCGAGCTCCAGAAAGCGGTGCCGTGGCGGGTACGCCTCGGCGGTATGCTTGGATCGGGATGCAGCGAATATGTCTATCGCAAGAAGGTGGACGAGTGAGCGCCATCCTGAAGGTCGCCGAGACCGCTGACCGCCTCGGTTTTCGTTCGCTGGTCGCGCGCGCGGCGTCGTTGGCTTATCCGCGGCAGCAGTTTGAAGCCGACAGCGACGGCCGCTGGGTGAACTGCCAGGCGGAGGCGACGTTCGTCAGCCCCACGCTCCACACAGCCGATTACACTCAAATCGAGGCCAGCGTCCTCGAGAACTGGGCATGGGAATACATCCCCAAAGTGGGCGATACCGTCATCGATGTAGGCGCGGGCATCGGCGAAGAGACTGTTGTCTTCTCACGCCTGGTGGGTCCCCACGGACACGTAATCTCAATCGAGGCGCATCCCGAGACATTCGCCTGTTTGCAGGGAACCATCGACCGGTCGGAACTTCGCAATGTCACTGCGGTCAATTGCGCCATAGCTGACCGCGACGGCGAGCTATTCATGTCGGCCGGGCCCAGTCATCTCGGGCCCAGCCATCTGATGAACACGGTCCTCAACGGCGCTGGTGGCACCAGAGTCGTGGCTCGAACGCTGGACTCGCTCACCGCTGAACTCGGCCTCGACGGTGTCGACCTGTTGAAGATGAACATCGAAGGCGCGGAGAAGATGGCGGTCGAGGGTTTCGACCGCCTCGCGCCCCATGTGCGCCACGCGGCAATCTCCTGCCACGATTTTGTCGCCACGCACTTTGGCGGTGCGGCGCACTATTTCACCAGGAATCATGTTCGCGCCGCCCTCGAGGCGCGGGGTTTCACCGTCCGCTGCCGTCCGGATGCGGCTGAATCCTGGGTGCGCGATTATCTGTACGCCAGCCGGTAGCGCCGGATGAGGACGCCGCTGAGGGGCTCGATCAGCCAGATCATCCTCCACGGCGCCGGCGTGTCGATGGGCGTGCGGATCGCCGGCGTGGCGCTGAGCTACGGCGCGAACATCCTGCTATCCCGCACGCTCGGAGTGCAAGCGTTCGGCGAATATGTAATCGCCTTAAGCTGGGCGCTGGTCCTGACACTTCCGGCCAAGGCCGGGTTCGACAACAGCGCGCTTCGATATTCTACTATCTATCTGGAACGGCAGGACTTCGCGTCCTTGCGAGGCTTCGTCCAGTTCGGGGCGGCAATCGTCGTCGTAATCTCGCTACTCATGGGCGCCGTTATCTTGCTCGTCGGTTCGACTCTTGTGCCCGTCCAGCCCGAAACGCGCTTGTGGTCAGCGATCATGATTTTGCCGCTGGCACTGCTCGCGCTCTTCTCCGTGGTGATGCGGACCGCGCACCGGATCGTCTCTTCACAATTCTACGAGCAGATGCTGCGTCCGGCGCTGGTCATCGGCGGAGTCCTGGGAATCGCGGTCGCAGGAGGCCATTTGTCGGCTGCCTCGGCGATGGGCTTGACGACGGCCGCGGCGACTGTTGCGCTCGCCGCGCTCCTTGTGGAACTGCGTCGTGTGTTCCGTTCGGCGAGCCAGCATGGGCCGCGGTACGACGAATGGCAGCAATGGCTCGCGGTCAGCCTGCCGATGCTGATGCTTGGCGTCGTCCAAGAGCTGATGAACCAGATTGATATAATCCTGCTCGGCCAGCTGGCAGACCCGCGGCAGGCGGCGCTGTTCGCGGCGAGCTGGCGGCTGGCGAGCTTGGTACCGTTCGCCTTGGTCGGCCTCGCGACGATGGCCGGCCCGCTGATCGCCGCCGCCTATGAGCGCCGTTCGATCGATGAGCTTCACCGGGTTTCCAGAATGGTCGCGCGTGCCGGCTTCGCATTCGCGTTGATCAGCGCGGCAGTGCTGTACCTGTTGGGACGCCCACTGCTCGGGCTGTTCGGGCCGGATTTCGTTGCCGGGCTCGATGTGCTGTCGATTCTCCTGGTCGGCGGTATCGTCAATGCCTTTACCGGCGTCGTCGCATATTTCACGACGCTGACTGGAAAGGAGCGGCAGGGCCTCGCGATCTTCGCCGGGGCGCTGGTTCTCAGTATCGTGCTCAACCTGCTCCTGATCCCCCGCTTCGGAGCCGTCGGAGCGGCGGTGGCGTCGAGCTCGGCGACCATCGCGTGGAACCTGGCGATGCTCGTCTATGTCCGGCGGACGATGGGAATCGATGCCTCGGCGCTGGCACTGCCCCCGCGCTCGCTCGCCGGAAAGGGATGACGCGGCTGCTGCGGTCGCCTAGATTCGCTCCATGTGCGGAATAGCCGGATTTCTCGGCGGGAAGGCGGATCGCGAGATCGTCACCCGAATGACGCGGGCGCTCGCGCATCGCGGTCCCGACGATGAAGGCATCTGGCTCGATCCCGAAGCCGGGATTGCGCTGGGCCACCGGCGGCTGTCGATCGTGGACTTGTCGCCCGCTGGCCAC
>DASSIU010000207.1:0-16467 GCA_035691585.1 Sphingomicrobium sp.
GAATGGCGCTGGCTCCATCCACTGGACAGCCGGGCAACGTTCTTCGGAGCCGGCCTCGGACTTGACCTTCATCAAGTCGAGACGCGCCCCGTTGCTTTAAGGGCGGGGCATGTCTCATGCGCCCGGCATGGGTTCCAGACCACCGATCAATCCTCGAGGCCTTGCCGATTATAGCGCCGACTATCGAATGCTCATCCTCGCCGCGATGGCGACGGTTGCAGGCACAGGCGGAGCGATCAGCGCCTGGGCGCTCCTCAAGCTGATCGCCCTGGCGACCAACCTTCTTTGGTTCGGCAATCTTTCCTTCGTCTCGGCGCCGATCGCCAACCGCGGCCCGCTCCTGGTCTTGTTCATCCCCGTGCTCGGCGGCCTCATCGTCGGGCTGATGGCGCGATTTGGATCCGACAAGATCCGTGGCCATGGAATCCCCGAGGCGATCGAGACCATTCTGTTTGGCGACAGCAAATTGTCGCTCAAGGTCGCGATCCTGAAACCCATCTCCTCGGCCATCTCGATCGGCAGCGGCGGCCCGTTCGGCGCCGAGGGGCCGATCATCATGACCGGCGGGGCAAT
Organism: Sphingomicrobium sp.; assembly: GCA_035691585.1. GTDB lineage: Bacteria > Pseudomonadota > Alphaproteobacteria > Sphingomonadales > Sphingomonadaceae > Sphingomicrobium. The sequence continues at coordinate 574 of DASSIU010000207.1, forward strand.
CGGCTCGCTGTTCGCGCAGCTGTTCGACCTGAGCGCCGCCGAGCGAAAGACGCTGCTGGTCGCGGGTGCGACCGCCGGCATGACCGGAATCTTCGGCACCCCGCTCGCTTCGATCATGCTCGCGGTCGAGCTGCTGCTGTTCGAGTGGAAGCCGCGCAGCTTCGTTCCGGTGGTCACCGCGGTGCTGGTCTCGCTCGCCTGGCGGCCGCTGCTGGTCGGCTCGGGTCCATTGTTCCCGTTCGCTGCGCCCACTCCAGCGGGCATGGAGCCGGTGGCGATCTCCGCGGCGATCGGCCTCGCCACCGGCCTGCTCGCGGCGTTCATGTCCTTCCTCCTCTACCGGATCGAGGACGGCTTCCACGCGCTACCGATCCACTGGATGTGGTGGCCGGCGATCGGCGCGGTGGTGGTCGGCATCGGCGCCCTGTTCGACATCCGCGTGCTCGGGGCAGGCTACGGCAGCATCCAGGATCTATTGAACGGCGGTCTGGTGGTGAAGGCCGTGATCCTGCTGCTGGTGGTCAAGGCCATCGTCTGGCTGGTGGCGCTAGGCTCCGGCACCTCGGGCGGAATCCTGGCGCCGCTGCTGATCCTCGGCGGCTGCGCGGGCTTCCTTATCGGCCAGTACCTCCCCGGCGACCCGGGCTTCTGGGCGATGATCGGAATGGCGGGAGTGATGAGCGGGACGATGCGCGCGCCGATGACCGGGGCGCTATTCGCGGCCGAGCTCACCAACCATCTGCCCGCGCTTCCGGAGACGATCGCCGCCGGATCCGCCGCTTATGCGATCAGCGTGCTGGTGATGAAGCGATCGATCCTGACCGAGAAGATCGCCCGCCGAGGGCGTCACATCAGCCGCGAATATACGGTCGACGCGCTCGAGTTCCTCCAGGCGGGACAGCTGATGACGCCGGACCCTGAAACGCTGCGCGGCGACATGCCGCTCAGCGAAGCCGCCCGCTTCTTCGCCGAGAAGGCAAGTCACCGCTCCTATCCGGTGGTCGATGGCCAGGGGCGGCTGATCGGGCTGGTGTCGCGCCAGGACGCGCTCGAATGGCGGGTCGCCGGTCACGCCGAGAGCCGATTGGCCGACGCCTTGTCCGACGCCTCGACCGGCTATGCCTTCCCCGAGACCCAGTGCGGCGAGGTCGCCGACATGATGGTCGAGAGCGGAGTCGGCCGGGTGCCGGTCGTCGACCCGAAGGACCGCAAGGTCATCGGCATCATCTCGCGCCAGGACCTGCTGAAGGTGCGCTCGACGCAGAAGAGCGGCGAATTGCGGTAACGCGCCTAGTCGTTCTTCAGATTCTCCAGTCCGCGCGGACCGCCCTTCAGCGACGGCTTGGCGGCGATGGTCTTGGTTTTCGCCTTTTTCGGCTTGCGGGCTTCCTTGTTCGATCGTTGCTGACCCTTCGCCATCTTGTCCTCCTTCGGCCTTCGCCCACCGCACTAGCGCAACTTTCCGCCGTCCGTCGAACTTTGCGTGGTAAGCCCGAGCCGGCAGGAGTAGGCTCAGTCCGTTGGAGGAAATGGCTTTGCACCGAGTCCGCGGCCTCGTCCTGGCACTGGCGCTGAGCGGCTCGGCCGCGTTCGGCGGCGCGGCATCCGCGCAGGCTCCCGTCATCAGCAAGCCCAAGCCGGCCCCGCCGGGCCCCTCGACCATGCCGCCACTCCCGCCTGCTTACATCGACAACAAGCTCGATATCGGGGGTGATAAGGTCGACGCCAAGAAGGTCGAGACGCGGATGACGGTCGATGTCGAGGTCAATGGCCGCGGCCCCTATCATTTCGTGGTCGACAGTGGCGCCGATACCTCTGCGGTGGGCCTCCGCCTGGCGCAGCAGCTCCAGCTGCCGCTTGGCACCCCGGTGATCCTCAACGGAATGACCGACCGCAACATCGTCGACCGGGTGAGGGTCAATACCCTGGCCTTCGGGCCAAGCACCATCGGCCAGCTCGAGGTGCCTGCGCTGCGCGAGGAGGATCTCGGCGGCGACGGCATGATCGGGATCGATGCACTGGTGAAGCAGCGGCTGATGATGGATTTCGACGATAAGATCGTGAAGGTCGAGGACGCGAGGAAGCCGGTTGCCTATTCGCCGGACGAAATCGTGATCACCGCCAAGCTGCTGCACGGGCAGCTCATCCTGACCCAGGTCAAGATGGGCCCCCTGAACCTCGAGGCGGTGATCGACACGGGGTCCGAGATCAGCATCGGCAACCTTGCGCTGCGCGACGCGCTGATGCGCTCGCACCGGAACAAGGACTGGACCGTCGCCGCGACCGGTGTGACCGGGAAGACCGTCGACCTGGAGCTCGGTCAAATCCACGAAATCCGGGTGGGCGCGATCTCCATTCACGACTTCCCGATCGCCTTTGCCGACCTGCCGCCGTTCAAGGTGTTCGGGCTCGCCGACCGGCCGGCCCTACTGATCGGGACCGACATCTTGCAGTCATTCAAGCGGGTCAGCCTCGACTTCCAGTCGCGCAAGGTTCGCTTCCAGCTTAGGCGCTGCGGGACCGAATTGGTAAGCATCGGCAATTCCCCGCAATCGGAAATGACCCGCATGTCGTCGAACGGCAGCATGTCAGTCTGCTGATTTTCGCCGTGGGGCTACCGACGGGCCGCACGAATACAACCATTTGTTCACCACTGAGCCGCCAAAATGGCGCCTGGGGCCAAGACCCGGCCCAAGGGGTAAGATCGACCATGGCTCAAGCATCCCAAGGCCAGAGCGAACGTCGCCGCGTGTTGCGGCTTGCGCTGCGCCTGACAGCGACCATGCGCGACGGCCGGAGCAGCCGCGTCCGCGCCCGCGTCATCGACATGTCGACCAACGGCTGCCGGATCGAATGCACTGCGCCCGTCGAGGACGACAGCTGGATCTGGCTGAGCATCGCCGGACTGGAGACCCAATATTGCCGCGTGGTCTGGCATTGCGAGGAATTCATCGGACTCGAATTCGAGCGTCCGCTGTCGGATGCCGTGTTCAACAAGCTGCTCGCCGATCAGGGCCAGCTGCCCGAGACGACGATCAAGGAACTGCGCAGCATCGCCAGCCGAACCCACTGGCTTGCCCGCAAGGCAAGCGATGAGGATATCGCGATCTTGGCCGAGCTCTCGCGCAAGTGCGCAGTCGATGGCCTGGTGGAGGGGCTGCGGCTCGGCGAAGGCGCCAAGAGCCGCTAAGCCACAACTTTACTTGAAGTTTGAACCGTAGGCGGCGGCCGCTCAGGCCGCCTTCGCCTGCAGGATCGGCGCTATTCCGCCGGCGGATTCGATCCGCTCGGCCAGCGTTCCGCGCGGCAGCTCTTCCTCGAACGCCCAGGCCAACACCGCCTCGAGCTGCTTGATGGTCGCGTCGTCGCACATTCCGGCGAATGCGAGTTTCACCACCGGCTTCATCGGCGAGCGAAGTTGGATCTTGAGGCCCTGAGCCTCGACGAGGCGGAGATATTCCTCCGGCGCATCCTCTGCATCGAGCGCGAAATCATAGGCCGCGGCGAGGCCCTCGTAGAGAGCGGAATTGGCCTTCGCGCGCGCCATCCGCGCTTCGTCGGCCTTGGCGCGAACTTCGGTAAGTTTGTTCTGCAAGGTTCCCTCCAATGAGACCGGAACGGGTTGTTCAGCCTGCTTCGGCGCAGGCACTTCCGCGACAGCTTCCTCAGCTGCCGGCTCGTCTTCGACTGGCTCGGCGGCTTCGGCAACAGGTTCGTCGAGTTCGGATTGTTCGACCGGCTCTTCGAGTGCCGGCTCCTCGGCCGTCTGCTCTTCGGTCTCCTCGCCTGCGGGCTCGTCGTCCATCACCGGCTCGACCTTGACCGGCTGGCTTCCATAGAATCCGGTCAGGCCCGCGAGACTGTCGAGCAGCTTGGAGAAGCCAGGCGCCGCTTTCGAAACCGCGGCAGCGGCCGGCTCTTCCCGTTCGATCTCTTCGCTGCTTTCGACGACTGGCTCGTCCTCTTCGACGGGCTCTTCCACTTCGGCAGTGGGTTCCTCGACATGATCCGCAGGCTCTTCAGCCTCGGCGACGGGCTCTTCCGCCGGCGACGCTTCGATTTCGTCCGCCAGGTCGTCGGCCTCTGCCACCGGCTCCTTGGCTTTCTCGGCGACCGGTTCTTGCTCTTCGGCAGATTCGGGAGTTTCTTCGGCGACTTCGGCTTCGGTGGGCGCGGTCTTGGCCTTCTTGCCCGAAGCGGGTTTGGCGGCCTTGCCCAGCTCGCCATCGACGCTGACCAGCGCATAGACATAATCGACCCAGGCGCCGCCCGCGCTCAAGGGAAGCAGGGTCACCGAGCAACGGACCTTGCCTTCGGACCCTTCATACTCGTCCTCAAAGGCGAGGAAGTCGCGGGAAATGGCAACGATCGGCAGCTTCTTGGCAATGCAGGCGAGCACTGACGGATTGGGCGCATCAATGATCCGTTCCGGCCACGCCTCGTCGCGCAAGGTCTCGCCCAAATGGCGAACTTCGGCGTCATGACCGCCGCTGATCAGCTCGAGGAGAACGCTGCTTGGACCCGCATCGCTGAGCTCGAGCGGGTCGAGGTCGTGGAGCGGGGGGAATTCCTTGTCGCCGCGGACTGAAAGCCAATAGTTGAGCACGCTCGCATGGCGGCGGCGCTCGGCGGCCGACAGGTTCTTGAATGCCGTCAGCAGCGACTCCGCCGCCGGCTGATCGGCTGCCTTCATGCCCGAACCCGGCGCGCCCATGTTCAACTCCGCTTGATTAACCCGCGCGCAACATTGCGCCCTTGGTGCTTAGAAAGGGTTAAAGCGGCGGATGCTTTGTTGAGCTGGCGAGCGTTGCGCCATAGGCTGCAGCCTCCCGTCTTGTTCCTGGGGAGGGCGTCGATGCTCCTATTGTCTTTGATCGCGGCGGCTTCCCAAATGGCGGGCGCAACTCCTGCCGCGCCCCAGCCTGCCCCAATTGTGGTTCAAGGCGTGCAAGGCCGGGACAAGCAGGTCAGGACCTTCATCCGCGACCTGACCCCCGCGCCGGTTCACGGCCAGCTCGGTCGGTTCGAGGCGGCGGTTTGCCCGGCGGTCGCTGGTGTATCTCCGGCGCAGGCAGACTTCATCGTCGAGCGTCTGCGCCGAATCGCTACGGCGGTCGGCATCCCGGTCGCGAAGGCGCATTGCGATGCCAACGTCGTCCTCATCGTGACCGCCGACAAAGCGGCGTTGCTGAAGAAACTCGACAAGCAGCGTCACGATTATTTCCCGCCCGACTGGAGCGGCAGCCAGATCCGTGAGCTCGAACGTGATTCCTCGCCCGCGGCGGCGTGGCAATTCGAGCAAGCCTATTGGGCGGACGGTCGGCCCATCTCCTCCGACATTATCGCCGCCGGCACCGACGGCGGCGGGTTCCTCGCCGCAGCCCAGCGAACCACGGAGCCCGCAAGTCGATTGAAGCCCTCCGCGCGGAATGCGTTTCTGACCTCCATCGTCGTCGTGCAGCGCAACGCGCTCGACGGGCTCACCACGACACAGCTTGCGGACTATGCGGCGATGCGCGCCTTCGTTCGAACCGATCCGAAGCGCGTGCCCTCTAATGGGATCGACACCATCCTCAGCGTGATCGATGCGCCGATGGGAAGCGCGGTGCCGCTGACCCTCACCAGCTGGGACCTCAGCTTCCTCAAGGCCTTCTACCAGAGCGGCAACAACAATTATGCCGAATATCAGCGCGCGGAGATGCAGCGACTCATGACGCGCGAGCTGGACCGGATCCAGCAAGCGGCCAGCGCCGAAGAAAAGAGATAGAGCAGGCTCGCGGTCCCCGCGCGAAGTGAACGCTGCGCGGGCCCGAACATTGGAGTCGTATCGGCCATTCGAGCAGGAGTGCGACATGTCGAGCGCGAAAACGACGACCAATCACGAGCAAATCCGCAAGTGGGTTGAGAAGCGCGGCGGCCATCCGGCGATGGTCGCGGCCACCGAGAGCGGCGGCGGCACGGACGGCGTCTTGCGGATCGATTATGACGAGCCGGGCGGGAACGACGACGACCGCCTGCACCGAATCACCTGGGACGAGTTCTTCAAGGCCTTCGACCGGAACAACCTCGCCTTTCTTCACGATGCGGATGGCGACAGCCGCTTCAGCAAGTTCGTCGAAAAGGAATCCGCCGACCGCTGACCTCGCAACGCAAAAGGGCGCCCGTTGCCGGACGCCCTTCGCCTTCAACGCGTGCTCTCGCGTGAAATTATTTCTTCTTGGACTCGGTCGTATTTGAGGCCGAGTTCTTGACTGCGGCGGCTTCGTTCGAGCCTTCGTTCTTGATCTCCGCGGCTTCGTTCTTCGCCTCGTTCTTGACGGCCGACGCCTTGTTCTCGGCGCTGTTCGTGATGTTGGCGGCTTCGTTCTCGCCGGCGGCGGTCACGTTGGCGGCTTCGTTGGAAGCGTTGGCTTCGATCGCCGATGCCTGATTCTCTGCCGGCGACTTCTTGTTGCAGGCCGCGAGCGCCACGACGGCGGCGGCAATAACAAGGCTGGTTCTGGTCTTCATCACGCTTTTCCCCATGTTGGCGCCTCTTGCGGGCGAGCGAGCGAGATAGCCGCCGTCCGATGACGGCCACATGTCCGCAACATTAACTGGCGTTCGAGTCGGCGCTCGTACGCGACCGGCCCTCTGGCGCTATTTCAGCGCCCTCACCGCCGCGAGGGTCTTGCTGACGTGCTGGCTGAAGTCGAGGTCATCGTGGACCATCACGATCTTCCCGTCCTTCGCGATGACGTAAGAGGTGCGGGTGGTGATTCCCGGATGCGCCGCCCAGGCGACGTCATATTCCTTCTGGATTTCGGGAGTCGCAGTGGCCACCGGGAAGGCGCTTCGGCATTCCTTGGTCGAGAAATCGTGGAGCGTCGCGAGGTTGTCTCCGGACATTCCGATCACTGCTGCTCCGGCTTTCTTGAAGTCGTCGATCGACGCGCTGAAGGCATGGGCTTCGGCAGTGCAGCCGCTCGTGAACGCCTTGGGGAAGAAGTAAAGGACGACCGGCCCCTTCTTGAGCTGGTCGGCGAGGTGGACCTTGAACTCCTTGCCGCCGACGGCGCCCATCGATGTGAAGTCGGGCGCCTTGTCGCCGACCTTGAGTGCGGCGGCGGCCGGGCTGGCGATGACGGTAGCGGCGACGAGTGCGGCAAGCAGCTTACGCATGGCGGGTCTCCCTCAGATCTCTAAGGTCGCGTAGGTGCGCTGCTTACTGCCCCGCGTTCAAAAGAGCGAGGGTTCGTTCGTCGCGCTCTCCGTCATAAAATCCGAGAAGGCCCGCCGAGAACAACGCAGCGGGTTCGATCTCATCGAACAACGTCAGGCTGGACCGGAACTTCAGCGCATCGATCGGACCGAGGATCTGCTCGGCTGTAAGCCGGCGTGACCATGGCAGAATGGCTTCGACGCACGCGCGCAGGCGCGGGCCAAGCAATGGGTGCTCAAGATAGGCGCGCGCCTCTTCGAGGGAGGCGATTCCATAGTGTTGCGCAGTCGGGCTGAGCCCAAGCCCACGGAGCTGGGGAAAGATGAACCACATCCAGTGGCCTTGCTTCGACCCGCGGACGAGCTCGGCGAGCGCGGTCTGGTAAATGCCGTCCTGGGCATCGACGAAACGCTGGAGCCTGTGGGAATCGCTCACGCGGCCATCATGAGCCTCTAGACGGCCCGCGGGGAAGGGCGGCTCGCGCCTATTGGTGTGGCGCGAGCAGCCCCGTCAGGATGTAGAAGAAAATCATCATCGGACCGGTCAGCAGCGTCAGTGCGACGAAGCCGAGCCGGACGATCGTTGGGTCGACTCCGGTATAGTCGGAGAGACCCGCGGCGACGCCCATGAGCTTCGCGTCGCCGCGGTTGATCAGGAAACGTCCGTTCATTGCTGTTTCCTCGTTGTTGGATTCGAGCCTCACGCGATCGGCAGCGAAGTGGCGGCCGACACGAGCACAAGCGCGGAAATGAAAGCGCCGGCGAACAAGGTGGCGGTCTCGCGGATCGAAGCGGCAGTGAACATGGTAGAACCCCTTTGCATTCTTTCGAACCCGACCATCGGGTCCACGCCGTTATCAATGCACGGGGCGTGCCAATTTGAAAAAGCCCTTATTTATCAGTGCCGCCAGACCGTTTGTCGGGCTGGGCGTGGAAAATTCCACCTCTTATTGGTGAATTCTACCAAAGAGCGGAGCTGCCAAATCGCGCATGAGTGTCCGAATTCGGACGGTGCGCTACAAATGTAGTCCGATTTCGGTCACTCGGATCAACTCGACGTCGTGTCGCCGCCATCGGGATGGAGCACTTGCCCTGTCATGTAGCTGCCGTCCTCGCAGGCGAGGAACAGGAATGAAGGTGCGACTTCGTTCGGCTGGCCAGGGCGGCCCATCGGCGTGCTCTTGCCGAATTCGGGAATCTTCTTCGGATCCTGGCCGCCGAACGGATTGAGCGGAGTCCAGATCGGGCCGGGTGCCACGGCGTTCACTCGGATGCCCTTCTTGACCAGGTTCAGGGCGAGCGAGCGGGTGAAGGCGGTGATCGCGCCCTTGGTCGCGCTGTAGTCGAGCAGATGCTTGGACCCGGCGTACATCGTTTCGGATGTCGTGTTGATGATCGCCGAGCCCTGACCAAGATGGGGAAGCGCCGCCTGGGTCAGGAAGAACATGCCGAAGATGTTGGTCTGGAACGTGCGCTTCAGCTGGTCCTCGGTGATGTCCTCGATGTCCTGGTCATTGTGTTGCTCACCGGCATTGTTGACCAGGACATCGAGCTTCCCGAGTTGATCGACCGCCCGCTTCACGGCCTGTTCGCAGAACTGCCTGTCGCCGATGTCGCCCGCGATGGTGATCGCTCGCCGCCCCTCCTTCTCGACGATGCCCTTGGTCTTGGCGGCGTCGTCATGCTCGCACAGGTATAGGATGGCGACGTCGGCGCCTTCGCGCGCGAACAGCGCGGCTACGGCTCGCCCGATGCCGCTGTCGGCGCCGGTAATCAGCGCGACCTTGCCCTTCAGGCGATCCGACCCCTTGTAGCGGGGTTCCCAGTCCGGCTTGGGCTCGAGCTTGCTTTCGTGACCCGGTAGCCGATCCTCGTGGATCATCGGTTCCATGACGTCGGACATGGCTTCACTCCCTGGCGTGCAGCAAAGCCTTCAAACCAGCGGGCGGGGAGCGTGGTTCCTACGGCTTAGCCGGCGCGGACGTGCGCCGGATGCGATTTGTCGCGCCGTGCTTCCGCACTGGCCGCTGCGGCTCCCGGCCGGCATCGCGCAAGGAGGGCTGGGAAATCGAAATTGTTATTGTTCTCCAACGCCGCGCTGGTTGCCGCCGAACATTCGGCGGCGCTCGCATAGCGCATCTGGAGGGTGGCCACCGGCGTGCAGGACGTGCCGCCGTCGGCGCAGCCCAGGATGGCGATCACGAAATAGCCCGGTCCCATTGGAATGCCCTCGATAAGTTCCTGTTTTAACCGCTGATTTTGCGCGCGGTTCCAAGGGTATGCCGTCAATCGATTGCTCGCGGCGCTCCGCCTTCCTACCTAATGCCGATGGCGGCAGCGCAAGCGGACGAGAAAAAGCCCAACGCGGGACTGGCGGCGCTGTGGCGATTCCTGCCGATGCTTTGGCCGAACGGCGAAGCGGAGCTGAAGGCGCGCGTCGTCGCGGCGGTTCTGCTGGTCCTCGCCGGCAAGGCGGTGACGCTGCTCGGTCCCTATGCGCTGAAGCTGGCAGTCGACCGGATGAGCAGCCATTCCACCTTCGCGGTCGTCGCCGGACTGGTCCTCGCCTACACGGCCGCTCGGTTCGGCGGCGTGCTGTCGGACAATCTGCGCAACGCGGTCTTCGAAAAGGTGGGCCAGGATGCCGCGCGGCGGCTCGCGGGCAAGGTCTTCCGCCACGTCCACGACCTGTCGCTCCGCTTCCATCTGGAGCGGCGCACGGGGTCGCTGACCAAGATCGTCGAGCGCGGGACCAAGAGCATCGACATGATGCTCTATTTCCTGCTGTTCAACATCGGTCCGACGGTGATCGAGCTGACCGCCATCTGCGTCATCTTCTTCGTGAAGTTCGGCGCCTCCCTGGTCGCCGCCACGCTCGTCATCGTCGTCATCTACATCGCCTTCACCCGCAAGGTCAGCGACTGGCGCACGCACATCCAGAGGCAGATGAACGACGTCGACAACAGGGCGATCGGTCGCGCCGTCGATTCGCTCCTCAATTATGAGACGGTCAAATATTTCGGCGCCGAGGATCGCGAATCGGCGCGCTACGAGGAAGCGGTCGGCGCCTTCGCCCGCGCGTCCGTGCGGAACGAGGTGTCGCTCGCGTGGCTCAACATCGGCCAGTCGCTGATCACCAACCTGATGATGGCGGGGGCGATGGTGTTCACCGTCTGGGGCTGGAGCCGCGGCCGGTTCACCGCGGGCGACGTGGTGTGGATCAACGGCTTGCTGATGCAGCTTTTCCGTCCGCTCGACATGCTCGGCTGGGTCTATCGCTCGATCCGCCAGGGGCTGATCGACATGGAGGCGATGTGGGACCTCCTCGACACGCCTGCCGAGGTCGTCGACCAGCCCGGCGCGCCAGCGCTTGCGGTCAGCCGTGGTGCCATTCGTTTCGATCATGTGCGGTTCGGCTACGATCCCGGCCGCGACATATTGAAGGGCCTCGACATCGATATCCCGGCGGGCACCAGCTGTGCGATTGTCGGCCCGTCGGGGGCCGGCAAGTCGACCATCGCCCGTCTTCTCTATCGTTTCTACGATCCGTCGTCGGGGCGCATCCTGATCGACGGGCAGGACATTGCCGAGGTCAACCAGCGAAGCCTTCGATCGGCGATCGGGATCGTCCCCCAGGACACGGTGCTGTTCAACGACACGATCGGGTACAATATCGGCTACGGGCGCGACGGCGCCGACCAGGCCTCAATCGAAACCGCCGCGCGCGGGGCTGCCATCGACCAGTTCATCGCGGTGTTGCCCGAAAAATATGAATCGATGGTGGGCGAACGGGGACTCAAGCTCTCCGGCGGCGAGAAGCAGCGCGTGGCGATCGCGCGGACGCTGCTCAAGAATCCGCCGATCCTCGTCCTGGACGAGGCCACGTCGGCGCTGGACAGCCGCACGGAGCAAGCAATCCAGGAGACGCTGGACCGGGTCGCCGAAAGCCGCACCACGATCATGATTGCGCACCGCCTGTCGACCATCGTCAACGCCGACCAGATCGTGGTCCTCGATCAAGGTCTCGTCGCGGAACGAGGCACGCATGACGAGCTGCTCGACCTCGGCGGCCTTTATGCCGAGCTGTGGCAGCGCCAGGCGGAGGCTCAAATGGCGGAGGAGATTGCGCAGGCCGCCGAGTAAGTCCGGCCATCGCGAGCCCAGCGAAGCAATCCAGCAAGCGCATCACTGGATTGCTTCGTTGTTTCCTTCCCCCCAATGACCGTTCCGTGACCGATCCGCACGAGTTCCTCAAACGCATCTTTGGCTTCGACCATTTCCGCGGCGTGCAGGAAGCCGTGATCGACCGCGTGCTTGCCGGCCAGCGCACACTGGCGGTGATGCCGACGGGGGCCGGGAAGTCGCTGTGCTATCAGCTCCCCGCGGTCGTGCGCGAGGGGACAGCGCTGGTGATCTCGCCGCTGATCGCGCTGATGCACGACCAGATCCGAAGCGCGGGTGCGATCGGCCTCCGCGCGGCATCGCTGACCTCGGCGGACACGGATCGCGAACAGACCGTTCAGCGCTTCAAGGCCGGCGAGCTGGACCTGCTCTATGTTGCTCCAGAGCGCGCGACCGGTGAGGCGTTCCGGCGACTGGTCAGCCAGGCCAAGTTGGCGCTCATCGCGATCGACGAGGCGCATTGCGTCAGCGAATGGGGACATGATTTCCGTCCCGACTATCGACAGCTGACGCCGCTGCTCGATGACCATCCTGACGTGCCCCGGCTGGCGCTAACCGCAACCGCCGACAAGCGCACCCGCGCCGACATCCTGGCGCAGCTCGGGATTCCCGACGACGGACTCGTGATCGCCGGGTTCGACCGGCCGAACATCCGCTATCATGTGCGGCCGCGCGATGGCATTTCCGGGCAGCTCAAATCGCTGCTGGCGCACCAGCCCGGCCCGGGGATCGTCTACGTCCCCAGCCGCGACAAGGCCGAGCGGATCGCGGAGCAACTATCGTCATCCGCAAGGCGGGCGCTGCCGTACCACGCCGGGCTCGAGCCGCAGGTCCGCGCGCGCAACCAGTCGGCGTTCGTCGAATCCGAGGACATGGTGATCGCTGCGACCGTCGCCTTCGGAATGGGCATCGACAAGCCCGACGTGCGCTTCGTCGCTCACGCCGGAATCCCGAAGTCGATCGAGGCATATTATCAGGAGACCGGCCGTGCCGGCCGCGACGGGGAGCCGGCCGAGGCGTGGCTGTTCTGGGGCGCGGAGGATTTCGCGCGGGCTCGCCAGCGGATTGAAACGGAAGTCGTGCCAGACCGTCGCGCCGGTGAGCGCGACCGGTTAAACGCGCTTGCGGCATTCGCCGAGGCTCCCACCTGCCGCCGGGCGATACTGCTCAGGCATTTCGGCGAAGACCCTCCCGAACGCTGTGGCAATTGCGACAATTGCCTCGATCCACCGGCTTCGATCGACGTGACGGAAGTCGCGCGCAAGCTGCTGTCGGCGGCATTCCGGACCGAGATGCGGTTCGGCGTCGGCCATCTCGCCGATGTGCTTGCGGGGAAGGACAATGAGAAAGTCCGTGGCTTCGGCCATCACCGACTCTCCGTGTTCGGAATCGCGAGCGAGGATGAGCTGGGACTGATCCGACCCGTGGCTCGAGCGCTGATCGCCCGCGATGCCCTTCGCGCCGACGCTTACGGCGGCCTCAGCTTCGGACCGGGCGCGAAGCCGATCCTCAAAGGTGAGCAGAAGATTGTGATTGCCGTCCCACCGCCACGCAGGCGCGGCAGCCGAAGACGCTTCGACGGGCCGGCCGATCCACTGTTCGATGCGCTTCGCGAAGCACGCCGCAAGATCGCCGCCGACGCCGGCGTTCCGCCCTATGTCATCTTCCACGACTCGACCTTGCGCGAGATCGCCTCGAGAAAACCCAAGACACTCAACGAGTTGAGTGCCGTGCAGGGGGTCGGCGCAGTCAAGCTCGAACGCTATGGCGAAGCGATGCTTCTTGCGCTTTCGACAAACGGCTGATGTTCAGGCTTGCGTAACGCGCGACTCGGTTCGAGAGGCGCTAACGCAAGTTTTATCGACCTTTTGGGGAGAGACATGTTCCGTAACCTGCTCCTGGCGACCGCCGCGCTCGCGGTCGTTTCCGCCGTCCCGGCCGCTGCCGCCACTCACAAGCCTTCGGCTCCCACGACCGCTACGCTGCCCGCGTCCAACCCGTTTGCGAAGCCCAGCACGCTGCCGTTTCAGACGCCGGATTTCTCGCGGATAAAGAGCAGCGACTATCTGCCCGCGCTGCTCGCCGGGATGGCGCAGCAGAAGCGCGAAGTAACCAGGATCGCCAACAACCCCGCGCCGCCGACCTTCGACAACACGGTCGCCGCGATGGAGATGACGGGGCTTCTGCTCGAGCGTGCGCAACTCGCCTTCAGCGCGGTCAATGGTGCCAACACCGACGATACGTTGCAAGCGACCGACACCAAGACCGCGCCGCTGTTCGCCGCTCACAATGACTTCATCTATTTGAACCCGAAGCTGTTCCAGCGCTTCAAATATCTCCACGATCATCAGGCCGGGCTGAACCTGAACCCCGAGCAGGCGAAGCTGCTCGACGTCTATTACAAGCAGTTCGTTCATGCGGGCGCTGAGCTTCCGCCGGCCAAGCAGGCCGAGCTGAAGGTCATCAACAAGCGCCTGAGCTCGCTTTCCTCTGCGTTCGGGATCAAGCTGCTTGCCGCTGCCAAGGCCGGCGCGCTGCACGTCGAAGATCCCGCCGCCCTCGCCGGCCTGTCGCCGGAGCAGCTGGCATCGGCCCAGCAGGCAGCACAGGGCCGCAAGGTCTCCGGCTACGTCCTGCCGCTGCAGAACACGACGCAGCAGCCGGCACTCTCGTCGCTGACCAGCCACGCGACCCGGCAGCAATTGTTCGAGGCGAGCCTCAACCGCGCCGAGCATGGCGACGCCAACGACACGCGCGCGATCGTCAGCGAGCTTGCCGAACTGCGCGCCAAGAAGGCGGCCTTGTTCGACGTGGACAACTTCGCCGACTACAACCTCTACGACCAGATGGCGAAGAACCGAGCCACCGCGGTCGGGTTCCTGGATCGCCTCGCTCCGCCCGTCTCAGCCAAGGAGCGCGAGGAAGCGAACGACATTCGCGCGCTCGCCAAGTCTCAGGGCGCCACTTTCCAGGTCACCCCGGCCGACTGGAATTTCTACTCGGAGCAGATCCGCAAGCAGCGCTACGCACTCAACCAGGACGACCTCAAGCCCTACTTCGAGTTCAACAAGGTCCTGACCGACGGCGTGTTCTATGCCGCCAACCAGCTCTACGGACTGACGTTCAAGGAGCTGCACAACATCCCGACCTGGAGCCCGGATATGCGGGTCTTCCAGGTGTACGACAAGGACGGCAGCGAACTCGCGATCTTCATGATCGACCCGTGGAAGCGCGACAACAAGTCGGGCGGCGCGTGGATGTCGAACCTCGTCAACCAGTCCTACCTGCGCGGCACCAAGCCGGTCATCTACAACGTCCAGAACTTCACCAAGCCGGCGCCGGGCCAGCCGGCGCTGATCAGCTTCGACGATGTGACGACGATGTTCCATGAATTCGGGCACGCGCTGCACGGGATGTTCGCCGCGCAGACCTACCCGACCCTGTCCGGAACGGCAGTCGCTCGGGACTTCGTCGAGTTCCCCTCCCAGTTCAACGAGAATTGGGCGCTCGATCCCAAGGTGCTCCCGCACTACGCCGTCAACTACAAGACTGGCCAGACGATCCCGCCCGAGCTGGTGAAGAAGATCCTCGCCGCGCGTACCTTCAACCAGGGCTATGAGGTCGGCGAAGCGCTCGAAGCGGCACGGCTCGACCTCGACTGGCACTCTCTTCCGGCGACCGCGCCGCGGCAGGACGTCGACAAGTTCGAGGCGGACGCTCTGGCCCACGGCGGGTTCGATGTCGCGGATGTCCCGCCGCGCTACCGGTCGAGCTATTTCCTCCACATCTGGGCCAACGGCTATTCGGCGAGCTATTACGCTTATGCGTGGACCCGGATGCTCGGTCAGGATGCATTCGCGACCTTCCTGCAAAATGGCGGGCTGACCCGCGCCAACGGCGATCGCTTTCGCAATCTGGTCCTGTCGCGCGGCAACACGCTCGATTATGCCGAGATGTACCGCAATTGGGCCGGACATGATCCGAGCATCCAGCCGTACCTCGACTATTATGGGCTGAACGGCGGCGGCGCGGCGGCCGGTCCGGTTGCTCCTGCACCCGTCCCGGGTCCAGCGCCGATGGCCGCACCAGCTCCGGCGCCCAAGAAAGGCGAGAGAGGATAAAGTGATGATCCGCCAGCTCGACGACCGCGTGATGGTGAGCGGCCAGGTCGCTCCGCACGAAGTCGCGGGGCTGGCGGAACAGGGCGTCACGGTGCTGGTCAACAACCGTCCCGATGGCGAAGAGCCCGGTCAGCCACTCGCGCGCGAAATCGAGGATGCGGCCGCGCTCGCCGGGATCGGCTACCGTTTCGTGCCCATCCTTAGAGGCATCGGCCCCGCCGATGTCGAGGAAATGCAAAAAGCAATGCGGGAGGCCAAAGACGGCAAGCTGCTAGCCTTCTGCCGCTCGGGCACGCGGTCAGCGCTCGCGCTGGCGCTCGCTAAGCGTGAGGAAGGCGCCTCGCGAGACGAAGTTGTGCGGACGCTCAACGACGCTGGCTTCGACCACGGC
>DASSIU010000208.1:0-2216 GCA_035691585.1 Sphingomicrobium sp.
TTCTCGCCGAGCGCGCTGTCGATGCTTCCGGCAACGGCGTCGCCAAGCCAGATCACCGCTCCGAGGAGCACCAGCGCAAGGGCAAGCTGAAGGGCTTCAACCACGAATCATTCTCCGTGTTTTCCCTTTATCAACAAAGGATTAAACCCGCAATTAATGCCGCGTGACCCTTCTGTCACATATCGGGACGTCAACGCGGCCGATTCTGGGTTCCCTTGCCTGCAGTGATGAACAGGGCGACGACCGGCTCTTCGGCGTCCGCGGTGTGCCAGGCGCCTCTCGGGTTGATCGCATAGTCCCCGGGGCCGAGTTCGTACGACCGGGTCGATCCGTCGGGCAGTTCCTGGTGGAGGGTCATGTGTCCCTGGATGCAGCAAACCACCTCCTCGCCCGAGGGATGCACCTCCCAACTCGTCCACGACGCATCGAAGCGGTACATCGCGACGATCCTGCCTTCATCGAGATCGTCGGCGTGACGTTCTCCATAGGCTTCGTACCACTCGAACCCGGTAAACTTCGGCTCGGCCACTGCACGCGCGCCGAGCCCGAGGTGGATCGGATAGTCGAACAGCGATTTTCCCTGCATGGCGGGTCTCCCGCGTCTATTCGGCCTTCATCAGGAAAGCGTTGAGCTTGTTCCCGTCCGGATCGCGGAAATAGCCAGCGTAAAAGCCGCCGCCACGATCGCCGGGCGCGCCTTCGTCGCTGCCGCCATTGGCGAGCGCGATATCGTAAAGCCGCTGCACCTGCGCCTCGTCCTTCGCCTCGAGCGCAACCATCACACCGTTGCCGACGCTCGCGGCATTGCCGTCAAATGGCTTGGTGAGGCCAATCCCCGCGCCCGCGCCGGGTTTGCCCCACGCGATGAACTGCTCGTTTTCCATCATCCGGCCAACTCCCAACTCGCCGCACAGAGCATCGTAGAATTTGGCGGACTTTTCGCGGTTGTTGGTTCCCAGGGTCACGTAACCGATCATCTTGTCCTCCTGTCGAGTCGGATGGAGAACATTAGGAGAACATCGCCGGTCGTTCAATCACCAATCGGAGCGCACGCCTCCTGCAGCCAGGCAAGATCTCGACCGGAAAGCCTCGGCCCGATCCGCGCCAGCACATGGGCGTGATAGCAGTTGAGCCAGGCGATCTCCTCCGGCTCCAGCATCTCGACGTCGATCAGCCGCCGGTCGATCGGCGCGAAGGTGAGCGTCTCGAAGCCGAGCATCTCCTTCTCCGCTCCCTCGATCTCGCGCGGCACGACCAGCACGAGGTTCTCGATCCGAATGCCGTACTCGCCGGTCTTGTAATAGCCGGGCTCGTTCGAAATGATCATTCCGGCCTGGAGCGGCTCGTCGCCCCCGCTCTGCGAGCTTCCTACCGGCGAAATGCGCTGCGGACCCTCGTGAACCGCGAGGAAACTGCCAACCCCATGGCCGGTGCCGTGGGCGTAATCGAGACCCGCTTCCCACAGCGGGCGGCGGGCGAAGCTATCGAGCTGGGTGCCGCGCGTGCCTTTCGGGAACACCGCCGTTGCAATCGCGATATGGCCCTTCAGTACTCGGGTGAAGCGATCGCGCATTTCCTCGCTCGGCTGGCCGATGGCGACCGTGCGGGTGATGTCGGTGGTGCCGTCGACATACTGGCCGCCGCTGTCGATCAGGTAGAGCGTCCCCTTCTCGAGCTTGCGGTTGGTCTTCTCGCTCGAGCGGTAGTGGACGATCGCGCCATTGGGTCCGGCGCCCGAGATGCTGTCGAACGACAGGTCCCGCAGCTCCTCGTTCTCGCGACGCAGGGCCTCAAGGTAATCCGAGGCCTTCAGCTCGTCGACCTCGCCCTTGGGCGCTTCCTCGTCGATCCAGTGGAGGAACTTGGAGATGACCGCTCCGTCGCGCTCCTGCGCGGCCTTCTGACCGGCGATCTCCGCACGGTTCTTGATCGCCTTGGGCAGGATGGTCGGGTCGCGCAGCGGCAGGACCTTGGCGCCAGCCTTCTCCAATGCCTCGAAAATCGCCGCAACCGCGCGCTCGGGATCAACGACGACCGTCTTGCCCTTGAGCTCCGATAGCGCGCCATCGAACTCGGAGCGTTCGTGCAGCCGCACGCCGTTGCCGAGGTGCTGGCGAAGCTCCGGCGTGATCTTCTCCGAGGCTACGAACAAGTCGGCGGTGCCGTCGGCATGCACCAATGCATAGGCCAAAGCGACGGGCGTGTGGGTCACGTCG